>NZ_SMKP01000057.1:0-53234 GCF_004349015.1 Nonomuraea diastatica | reverse complement strand
GCCGCGCAACGACTGCTCGTCCAGCGACCCCTCGCCCGTGATCACCAGCCGCGCTGGCGTTCCTGCACGCGGAGCTGCGGCCCGGCATCGACTACCTGCTCGGCCTGCTCGGGTTCGGCGCGCTGGCCGGGAACGCGCGGCTGGTGATCACGGGCGAGGGGTCGCTGGACGAGCAGTCGTTGCGCGGCAAGGCGCCGATCGGCGTGGCCCAGGCCGCGGCCAGGGCGGGGGTCCCCGTTGTCGCCGTCTGCGGCCGCCGTACCCTCTCCGACGCCGAGCTGAAGGCGGCGGGCATCGAGGCCGCCTACGCCCTGACCGACCTGGAGCCCGACCAGGACCGCTGCATGGCCGAGGCGGGCCCGCTGCTCGAACGCCTCGCCGCCCGGCTCGCCGCCGACCATCTCCAGGGAGGCGCCGGATGACCGCGTTCGACCTCGTCGTACGATCCCGCAGGACCGTCACCCCCGAGGGCGAGCGGGCCGCCGCGGTGGCCGTGCGCGGGGAGAAGATCGTCGCCCTGTACGACCACGCGGCACCGCTCGATGCGGCCGAGGACATCGACCTGCGCGACCTGGCCCTGCTCCCCGGCCTGGTCGACACGCACGTGCACGTCAACGAGCCGGGACGCGCGCACTGGGAGGGGTTCGCCTCGGCGACCCGGGCGGCCGCCGCCGGAGGCGTCACCACGATCCTGGACATGCCGCTCAACTCGCTCCCGCCCACCGTGAACGTCGGGGCCTTCGAGGCCAAGCTGCGTGCCGCCGCCGGCCAGTGCCAGGTGGACGTCGGGTTCTGGGGCGGGGCCGTGCCGGGCAACGTCAAGGAGCTGGCGCCGCTGCGCGAGCGCGGTGTCCACGGCTTCAAGTGCTTCATGTCGCCGTCGGGCGTGGAGGAGTTCCCGCCGCTCAGCGGCTCCGAGGCGCGGCGGGCTCTGGAGGAGGTCGCCGGGCTCGGCGGGGTGATGGTGGTGCACGCCGAGGATCCGGCGCTGCTCGGCGAGCCGTCCGGCCCGACGTACCGGGAGTTCCTGGACTCGCGGCCGGACAAGGCGGAGCGCAGCGCCGTCGAGCAGGTCGTCCGGCTGGCCGGGGAGACCGGGGCCAGGGCGCACATCCTGCACGTCTCCAGCGCCGCCTGCCTGGACGTCCTGGAGGAGGCCCGGGCCCGCGGCGCGGCCGTCACGGCGGAGACCTGCCCGCACTACCTGACGCTGGCCGCCGAGCAGGTGCCCGAGGGGGAGACCGCGTACAAATGCTGCCCGCCCATCCGCTCGGAGGCCAACCGCGACCTGCTGTGGGACGGCCTGAGGAGGGGCGTGCTGAGCTGCGTCGTGTCCGACCACTCGCCGTCGCCCGCCGAGCTGAAGGCGCCCGACTTCGCCGCCGCCTGGGGCGGCATCGCCTCGCTCCAGCTCGGGCTGCGCGCGGTCTGGACGGAGGCGTCGCGCAGGGGGTTCGGGCTGGCGGACGTGGTCCGCTGGATGTCGGCCAATCCCGCCTCAATGGCGGAAATATCCGGAAAGGGAGGCATCAAGCCGGGCAATGATGCCGACCTGGTCGCCTTCGACCCGGTGCCCACCGGCCTGGTCGACGCCACCCTCCTGCACCACAGGAACCCCGTCACCCCCTACCACGGCCGCACCCTCAAGGGGGCCGTCCTGACCACCTGGCTGCGCGGCAGGCCGGTGGACGGAGAGCCCTGCGGACGGCTCCTGCTGGGAGAGCGGTAGATGTCACACTCCGACACCCCGCCCGGCCTGAACCCGACCAGCCTGCACCTGCCCGACCTCGCCCTGCGCACCCTCGGCGGCTCCGTGGTGGCGGCGAGCGACGAATCGTTCGCCGAGAAGGAGAGCCTGATCAGGCCGCGCCGGCCGGGCTTCCAGGCGGAGACCTTCGGCAACAAGGGGCAGGTGTACGACGGGTGGGAGACCCGGCGCAGGCGCGAGCCCGGCCACGACTGGGCCGTCGTCCGTCTGGGGGTCCCCGGCGTCATCCGCGCCGTGGTGATCGACACGGCCTGGTTCAAGGGCAACTACCCGCCGTACGCCTCCGTCGAGGCCGCCGCCGTCGACGGCCATCCGTCCCCGGACGACCTGCCGGCCGCCCCATGGACCGAGATCGTGCCGAAGGCCGGGCTGGAAGGCGACGCCGAACACCACTTCCAGGTCGCCGACGAGACCCGCTACACGCACGTCCGCCTGAACATCCACCCCGACGGGGGCGTCGCGCGCCTGCGCGTGCACGGCGAAGCCCGCCCCGACCTGTCCGTCTACGACGGCCTCGGCCTCGACCTGGCCGCCCTGGCGAACGGCGGCCTGGTCACCGCCTGCTCCAACGACTTCTACTCCGTCCCCAACAACGTCATCGCTCCCGGCCTGGCCCGCCACCAGGCGGAGGGCTGGGAGACCGCGCGCCGCCGGGACGAGGGCAACGACTGGCTGGTGATCCGGCTGGCCGGCCGTGGCGTCGTCAAGCTGGCCGAGATCGACACCACGAACCTGCTGTTCAACGCGCCCGGCGCGGTCGCGCTCACCGGGATCGACGGGGAGCGCGAGGTCGAGTTGTTGCCCAGGAGCAGACTCCAGCCCGACACCCCGCACCGCTTCAGGCTCCGCCACCCCGGCCCGGTCACCCACGTCAGGGTCGACATCTACCCGGACGGCGGTCTGGCGAGAGTCCGCCTCCACGGCCACCTGTCCTGACCGCTCCCGGCGCGCCGGGGCCGGTGGGACGCGGCGGACTCAGCGCACTCACTGCCAGAGGTAGACCGTGCTCCCCGACGGGCGTTCGCTGTTGGGCAGCGGCCGCTGGTATTTCACCACGCCGGCGTTGACCAGCCGCTGCACCCGTACCTGGAAGCCGAGCGCCTGTAACTCGTTCTTGGCGTCCCTGATCTCCTTGCCGAGCACCCCCGGCACCACGCTGAAATGCCGGTCGTCGCGGGCCTCGCCGTCGCGGCCGCCGAACCAGTCCCAGAAGTCCGTCTGGCACCGCGCCACCGTGATCATGACCTGGGCGCCCTTGTCGACCTCTGCCTTCGCCTTGGGCTCCTGGGCGATGACCGTGCACGGCTCGGCGTCGTCGTCGACCTCGTTGACCTGCACCTGGAAGCCCTGCCCGCTGAGATGGCCGGCGGCCTCGTCCTTCGGCATGCCGCCCACGTCGGGCATGACCAGCCCGGCGCTGACGAAGATGTCGACCTTGGTGCCCTCCTTCACCTTCTCGCCGACCTGCGGCGAGGTGCGGATCACCTTGTCGCGCTCGACTTCCTGGCTGGCCAGGCGCTTGACCGAGTCGACGGTCAGCCCCGCGTCGGCGAGGGCCACGCGGGCGTCGTTATCGGTCATGCCGGCCACGTTGGGCACGATGACGCGCTTGGGCCCGAGCGAGGGCACCAGCGTGATCGTGTCACCGTTGTCGAGCTCGGTCTCGGCCGCCGGCTCGGTACGCAGGACCAAGCCGGCGGCCACCTTCTCGTCGTGCCTGCCGTCGGCCTTGCGGACCACGAGGCCGAGCGCGGCGGCGTTCTTCTCGGCGATCGCCATGTCCTTCCCGACCAGGTCGGGGACGATGACGGGGTCGGACTGGGAGAAGTACCAGCCGGTCAGCCCCACCGCGACCGCCATCACGGCGGCCAGCGTCACCAGGAACCAGTTGGGCCGGAACGCGCGCCGTGGCGGCGCCTCCGCCCGCGGCTGGATCAGCGTGTGCCCAGGAGCGGCCTGCGGGTGGGACCGCGCGGCGGAGCCGGTGCCCTGCCGGTGGGTGTGCGGCGACACCGGGCCGCTCACGGGCCGGCCGGTCACCCGCGGCAACATACGGTGCGCGTCGACGGCCGCCACCAGCATCGCGGTGGCGTCGGCGGGGCGGTCGCCCGGCTCGCGGGCCGTCGCGTGCGCCACCAGCGTGTCGATCAGTGGCGGCACGTCGTGGACGAACGACGACGGCGCCGGCACGGTGTCGTGGACGTGCCGGTAGGCCACCGACATCGGCGTCTCGCCGTCATACGGTTGCTGCCCGGTCACCAGCTCGAACAGCATGATGCCGGCGGCGTAGACGTCGCTGCGCACGTCGGCGCCGCCCGTGGTGACCTGCTCGGGTGACATGTAGCCGATCGTGCCGATCATCACGCCGGTGCGGGTCTGGTTGGTCGCCTCGATGGCCCTGGCCAGGCCGAAGTCGACGACCTTGACCCGGCCGTCGTCGGTCATGAGGACGTTTTCCGGCTTCACGTCGCGGTGGACCAGGCCCGCCTGGTGGGCCGCGCCGAGCGCGGCCAGCACCGGGATCATGATCTCGAGCGCCTCGCGGGCCGGCAGCCGGCCGCGGTCGCGCAGGATGTCGCGCAACGTCCGGCCGGGCACGTATTCCATCGACAGGTAGACGACGTCGGTGTCGGTGCCCTGGTCGAAAACGTGCACTATGTTGGGGTGGGAGAGACTGGCCACCGACTTGGCCTCGCCGATGAACCTCCGTACGAACGCCGGGTCCTCGGCGAGTGAGCGGTGCATGACCTTCAGCGCGACCGTCCGGTCGAGCCGGATGTCCAGCGCGAGGTAGACGGTCGCCATACCGCCCCGGGCGATCCGGCTCTCGATGCGATAGCGCCCATCGAGGAGCCGCCCGACCAGGGGGTCCGCAGTCGTCGTGTCCACCCCGCTGAGTTTACGGGCGTTTTGCCACTGACAGGGCCCGGCCGCCCGAAACCGATGCGGAGACGTTCTCGTTCGTCCGTCCTTCGTCCGGGAGAAGCGGACATAGCCTCAACGGCGTCACCCCCTTACCGGTCGGCCGCGCGCCCGCGCCCCCGGGTTCCGGCGCCGCGAGCCACGTGAGCCAGGAGACGCAGAGGCGAACCATCCCTCCACCGCAGCGCTCCGGGCGTGTCGTCCCGCGGCCGGCCCGGCTCCCCGGCGGTGGCTCACGTGCGGCGGTCTCGGGCGATGGTGCTCCGGCGACCGCGGGCGCCGTCCGCGCGCGGTCGCCGTGGGTGAGGGCTTACGGGGTTGTCGGGGAGGAGGCTTCGGCGTAGCGGCGGCGGGGGATGCGCCCCGCCTGGCGGGCCAGGCGCCCGGCCGTCACGGCCTCCCTCATGGCCGTGGCCATGAGGTCGGGCCGCTGCGCCCGGGTGACCGCCGTGGCCAGCAGGACGGCGTCGCAGCCCAGCTCCATCGCCAGCGCGGCGTCGCTGGCCGTGCCGATGCCCGCGTCGAGGATGACCGGCACGGACGCGGCCTCCACGATCAGCTCGATGTTGTGCGGGTTGCGGATGCCCAGCCCGGAGCCTATCGGCGCGCCCAGCGGCATGACGGCCGCGCAGCCCGCCTGCTCCAGGCGCCGCGCCAGCGCCGGATCGTCGCCGATGTACGGCAGCACCACGAACCCGTCGGCCACCAGCCGCTCGGCCGCGTCGAACGTCTCGATCGGGTCGGGCAGCAGCGTGCGCTCGTCGGCGATGACCTCCAGCTTGACCCAGGGCGTGCCGAGCGCCTCCCTGGCCAGCCGCGCCGTCAGCACGGCCTCGCCCGCGGTGAAGCAGCCCGCGGTGTTGGGGAGCACCTTGATGTCCCGCCTGCGCAGCACGTCGAGGACGGAGCCGCGGGCGTCCGGGTCGAGCCGCCGCATGGCGACCGTGGTCATCTCGGTGCGGGACGCGGCCAGCGCCTGGTCGAGCACCTCGAGCGAGGGGGCACCGCCGGTGCCCATGATGAGCCGGGATGAGAACTTCTCCCCGGCGACGATCAGATCATCCACCTTGCACCGCCGTCAGAACCTCCACGCGGTCGCTGTCGCTGAGCGCCGTCGTCTCCCAGGCGCTGCGCGTGACCACCTCGTCGTTCACGGCCACGGCCACTCCGGTGGTGGCCGCGGTCAACGTGCTCACGGCCTGCGCCACGGTCGTGCCGTCGATCACCTCGTGCGCGGTCCCATTGATCATCACAATCATGAAATTTCCTGAAACCTTCCTGGCGAGCACAACGCCGCCAGCTCGTCCTCTTCGCCCAGCAGGATGGCCGTCGTCAACGGGGCCAGCAGCACGCCGCCCCGATGGTGCCCGGTGGCCAGCGTGAGCCCGGGCGTGCCGCTCGGGCCGATGACGGGCAGGTTGTCCGGCGTCCCGGGCCGCAGCCCGGCCACCACGTCGGCCACCTCCAGCTCGGTGACGCCCGGCACCAGCTCTCTGGCGTCACGCAGCAGCTCGTAGAGCCCGCCGGCCGTCACCCTGGTGTCGAACCCCATCTCCTCCTGGGTGGCGCCGACGACCAGCTCACCGTCGCCCCTGGGGACCAGGTAGACGGACGAGCCGTGCACGGTGCCGCGTACGCACCGGCCGAGCAGGGGCTGGGCGGAGCTCAACCGAATGATCTGCCCCTTGACCGGCCGCACCGGCACCCCGGCGAGCCCGGCGCTCCACGCCCCGGCCGCCAGGATCACCCGTTCGGCCCGCAGCCGCCGCGGCACGCCGCCATCGGCCAAGGCGGGGGCCGGGACGTCGGGTGGCGCGAGGCGTACCCCCGCGACCTTGCCGTCGTCACGCAGGAGCTCGCTCACGCGCGCCCGCACCAGCGGGACGCGCAGCCGGTCGAGGGCGGCGAGCAGCGCCGCCGTCACGCGGCGCGGATCGACCCAGGCGTCGCCGGGAGCCAGCAGGCCGCCGCGCACGGCGGGGGCCAGCATGGGCTCGAGGCGCCGGCACTCGCGCCCGGTCAGCCGCTCGACCGGCAGCTGCAGCTTCTCCATGAACGCGGCAAGCTCGTCCAGCGCCGCCAGGTCGTCGGCGCCGAACGCGACGTCGAGTGTCCCGTTCGTACGGAAATCGAGTGCGACCGCCCCGGGGAGCCCGGCGTCCTCGGCCAGCTCGGCGGCGAAGGACGGCCAGCGGCGCAGCGCGGCCATCCCCAGCCGCAGCAGCGGCGCCTCGGTGTAGGTCACCTCGCTGACCGGCGCCAGCATCCCCGCGGCCGCGTGGGAGGCACCCGAGGCGGGAGCCGGGTCGGCCACGGTGACCGGCCGGCCGGAGCGGGCCAGCCGCCAGGCGACCGACAGCCCGACGATCCCGCCGCCTACGATCACGTCCACATGCGCTCCCTTCGCCGGCATGACCCGGATCAGGTGTCTTGCGGTCGAAGGCCCGGTCAAGCCTTCCTCTCAGCCCGGTAACGGCCGGACTCCCGCGCGTCTTTCCCTCACCAGCCTACGGCCTCGGTGTCACGCCCGGACACGGCCCCCGTTATGGTCATCAGCGTGAACCACGTCGTCGTCGTCGGAGCAGGACTGGCCGGTCTGCGCACCGTGGAGGCGCTGCGCGCACGGGGCTTCACCGGCCGCGTCACCATGGTCGGCAGGGAACGCCATCACCCCTACGACCGCCCGCCCCTGTCCAAGGCCGTGTTGTCAGGAGAGGCCGACGACAGCTACGTCGGCGCCGACCTGGCCGCGCTCGGCGTCGAGTTCTGGCCCGGCGTCAGCGCCAAGTCGCTGCGCGCGGGGGTCGTGGGGACGACCGAGGGCGAGCTGGGCTACGACGGCCTGGTCATTGCCACCGGAGCCGACCCGATCAGGCTGCCCGGCGACGGCCCCCAGCACGTGCTGCGCACCCTCGACGACGCCCACGAGCTCAGGGCCATGCTCGTCCCCGGCGCCCGCGTCGCGATCATAGGAGCCGGCTGGATCGGCGCCGAGGTCGCCACCGCCGCACGCCGGGCGGGGTGCGCGGTGACGGTGATCGAGGCCGGCCCCGCGCCGCTCGCCACCGCCGTCGGCGCCGAGATCGGCGCGCGCACCGAGCACTGGTACACCGGCATCGACCTGCGGCTCGGCGCCATGGTCGACTCCGTGGACGAGGGTGGCGTGCGCCTGGTGGGCGGCGCGTTCGTCGACGCCCACGTGGTCGTCACCGGCATCGGCGTGCGCCCCGCCGTCGAGTGGCTCGCCGACGCCGACATCGACCTGCACAACGGCGTCGTCACCGACGAGCATTTGCGCGCCTCGCTGCCCGGCGTCGTCGCCGTCGGCGACTGCGCCGCCTGGTGGTCGCGCCGCTGGCGGACCCGGCTCCGCGTCGAACACTGGGACTCCGCGCTCAACGCACCCGAGGTCGCCGCCGCGACGCTGCTCGGCGAGGACGCCGTCTACGATCCCGTGCCCTACTTCTGGTCGGAGCAGTTCGGGCACATGGTGCAGTACGCCGGTCACCACCCCGCCGGCGAACGCCTCCTCTACCGCGGCGACGTCGAGGCGGGTCAGGAGGGAAAATGGTCGGCCGTCTGGCTCACCGCCGAGGACGCCCTCGCCGCGGTGCTCGCCGTCGATCGGCCGCGAGACCTCGTACAGGGCCGCAGAATCATCGCCTCAGGCCAACACCTCGATGCCAAACGCCTGGTAGATCCCGAAGTGTCCCTACGAGATTGTGTTGTTTGAGCAAGCGCGCCATGTGGTAGTTGTGGTTTCGTGACACTTTCTGTTGCACAGATCGACCGGGAGACCGAGCAGCTCGTGGACGAGTGGCTCACTCTCCCCGAAGTGGCCTCACGCCTCGACCTTCCGCTGGGGCGGGCCAAGCAACTCCTCAAGGACCACAAGCTGCTCGGCGTACGCAGGGGCAGCGGCGGGCCTCAGGTGCCCGCGGTGTTCCTCGACGGAAAAGACGTGATGAAGGGCCTGCCCGGCACCCTGACCGTGTTGCAGGACGCCGGCTACGACGACGTCGAGTCGCTGCGCTGGCTCTTCACCCCGGACGAGTCCCTGCCGGGGTCGCCCATCGAGGCGATCCGGGCCGGCCGTCACACAGAGGTCAAGCGGCGTGCCCAAGCCCTCGCTTTCTGAGGCCCGCCTCTATCTCTGCACCGACGGCCGCCGCGACCGCGGCGACCTGGCAGAGTTCCTCGACTCCGTGCTGGCCGGCGGCGTGGACATCATCCAGCTGCGGGAGAAGGGCTTGGAGGCCCGCGAAGAACTCGCGCTCCTCGAGATCTTCCGCGACGCCTGCGACCGGCACGGCAAACTCCTGGCCGTCAACGACCGGGCGGACATCGCCTACGCCGCCCGGCCCGACGTGCTCCACCTGGGGCAGGACGACCTTCCTGTGACGGTCGCGCGAGAGATACTCGGCGACGACATCGTCATCGGACGGTCCACCCACTCCGCTGCCGAGGCGTCCGCCGCGGCCGTGGAGCAGGGCGTCGACTACTTCTGCTGCGGCCCCATCTGGTCCACCCCGACCAAACCCGGCCGCCCGGCGCCCGGACCGCCGCTGCTCAGGCACGCGGCAGCGCTCGGCGCCTCGCGGCCGTGGTTCGGGATAGGCGGCATCGACCTCGCCAATCTCGACGAGGTCATGTCGTACGGTGCCGGCCGGGTGGTCGTCGTACGCGCGATCACCGACGCGGACGATCCGGGGGCGGCGGCGGCCGAGTTCGCCAAACGCCTGTCGGCCCCCTGACCGATCCGTCACGCCGTGCGGAGGCGCCCCCGTCCGGGCGCCTCCCACCGGCCGCGGACCTCGTACGGCGGGTTTGCGCGCGGCAGATCCCGGCGTGATCCGCCCGCGCCCCGCCCGGCACCCCTTGGGTGCGCGCCGCGTCAGGTCTTGCGGGACGTGGCGGCGATGGCGAGCTCGGTCAGGGCGGAGCGGGCCTCGGCCGTCACCGGCGACTTGTCGAGGGCGGACAGCGCCTCGCCCAAATAGTCGCCGATCAGGTCCTCGCACTCCCGCAACGCCCCGGTGCCGGCGATGATCTCCCGCAGCGTCGCCACCCCGGACTCGTCCAGGTCGGGGTCGCCGAGCAGCCGCCGGACGGTCTGCGCGTCCCCGGGGGACGCGGCCGCCAGCGTGCGGGCCACGAGCATCGTCCGCTTGCCCTCGCGCAGGTCGTCGCCCGCGGGCTTGCCCGTCTGCGCCGGGTCGCCGAACACGCCGAGGATGTCGTCCCTGAGCTGGAAGGCGATGCCCACGCGGGTGCCGTAGCCGGTGCACAGGTCGTCCATCCACGGCGCGCGCTTCTCGCCGGCGAGCACCAGCCCGAGCCTGAGCGGCTGCTCCACCGAGTATTTGCCGCTCTTGTACAGTGCCACCCGCAGCGCCGACTCGAACGTGTTCTCCCCGTTGGCCTGCTCCAGCAGGTCGAGGTACTGGCCGCACATCAGCTCGGTGCGCATGTGGTCGTGCACCGGCTGGGCCGCCTCCAGGGACGCGGGCGGGAGGCCGCTGGTGCGCCACATCTCTCCCGACCATATGAGCAGCAGGTTGCCGAGCAGGATCGCCGCCCCCTCGCCGAACTGCTGCGCCGACCCCTGCCAGCGGGACTGCTCGTGCATGGACTCGAAGCGGCGGTGCGCGGCCGGCATCCCCCTGCGCAGGTCGCTCTTGTCCATCACGTCGTCGTGGACGAGCGCGCTGGCCTGCAGCAGCTCCAGCGAGGCGGCGGCGGTGAAGATCTCGGGGACGTCGGTGCCGCCCGCGCCGCGCCAGCCCCAGTAGCAGAACGCCGGGCGCAGCCGCTTGCCTCCGGACAGCAACGCGTCGGCGGCCGCGCGCAACGGGGCGAAGGCGGCATCGCCCCCGGCCGGCAGCCTCCGTTCGACGAACTCTCCGAGGGAGCGCTCCACCTGCGGGCGCAGGACGTCCATGCGGGCGGCGTCAGTGGTCATGACACTGAGACTAATGGCCGGGCGCGGGCGTCCGGATCTCCAGGTGCCTCTCGGGCTGCCGGTCCCGCGGCGTCACTGTAGCCTGGTGCCCATGGCGCTTGGTCGACCTTCCCTCTTCCCCGAACGTGTTCCCACCGTCCGCGACATGCTCGCCGGCGGCGGGCGGTCGTTCTCCTTCGAGTTCTTCCCGCCGAAGACCGACGAGGGCGAGCGGTTGTTGTGGCGGGCGATCAGGGAGCTCGAGTCGTTGCGGCCGACGTTCGTGTCGGTGACCTACGGCGCAGGCGGCTCCACCCGCGACCGCACGGTCGACATCGTGGAGCGCATCGCCCACGACACCACGCTCACACCCGTGGCGCACTTCACGGCGGTCAACCACTCCGTCCGCGAGCTGCGCCACCTCGTGGGGCGCTTCGCCGACGCCGGGGTGCGCAACATCCTGGCCGTGCGGGGCGATCCCCCCGGCGACCCGACGGCCGAGTGGGTGCCGCACCCCGAGGGCGTGCTCTACGCCGAAGACCTGGTGCGGCTGATCAGGCAGGCGGGCGACTTCTGCGTGGGCGTGGCCGCCTTCCCCTACAAGCACCCGCGCTCGCCGTCCATCGAGTCCGACACCGATTACTTCGTCCGCAAGTGCCGGGCGGGTGCCGACTACGCGATCACGCAGATGTTCTTCGAGGCCGACGACTATCTGCGGCTGCGCGATCGGGTGGCGGCCCAGGGGTGCGACACGCCGATCATCCCGTGCATCATGCCGGTGACGCAGATGAGCACGATCGCGCGCTCGGAGCAGTTGTCCGGGGCGCCGTTCCCGCCCCGGCTGGCGGCGCGCTTCGAGGCGGTCAAGGACGATCCCGCCGCGGTGCGGCGGCTGGGCATCGAGCACGGGGCCGAGCTGTGCCAGCGGCTGCTCGACGAGGGCGCGCCGGGGATCCACTTCATCACGTTCAACCGCTCCAGTGCCACGCGCGAGGTGTTCCAGAGGTTGTCCGGGGTGCGGCTGTCCATCTGACGCGGCTTCTCCGCCCGGCGCGGCCTTCATCGCCGATACGGCACGGCCGGCGGCACACCACCCGCCGACCGGGGCCGCCGACCGGGCCCGGCGGCTTCCGGGGAGACGCCCGCCGACCCGCGCGGGGGGCCGCTGGCACGGCGCCAGGCGGGCAGCCGCCACTGCGCGAGGTGGGCCGGACACGTGGTCGGAGCCGTGGGCCGGTCGCGAGGACCATGGGGAAGGCCCGCCACCCGCCCGCAGGGGGACCGGGCGGGTGGCGGGCGGGAAACGGTAGCCGGTAAGTAAAGGGTCGATTACTTTCTGTCATGGATGATGCCCTTGGCCATCCCCGGTAAACACACAGGTCACGTCGTCATCAAGGTTTTTCCCTTTCGCCGGAGACTGCGTGCCGCAGGCCGGTGCAGGAAGCGGGAGGGGCGGCTCGCAGAGGTTCGCGGTTGTCCGGCGTGACGGTCAGGGGAGGGGCAGGGGACGGCCGGCGATCGCGTACTCCTCGTGGCCGCCGGGAAAGACGAACCGCGTCAGCAGATCGGTGAAGCCCATGCTCGCGTAGAGGTGGCGGGCGGCCGTCGGCTGGTCGTGCGTGGACAGGACGGCCGAGCGTTCCGGCCGGCCGGCGCACAGTGTCCTGATCATGGCCCGGCCGATGCTCTTGCCTTGGTAGTCGGGGTGGACGTGGATCTCGGCCAGCTCGAACGCGAATCCCAGCCACGCGTTGGCGGCCTCCGGGCCCATCTCGTCGCGCAGGGCCCGGAGAACCACGTCATGCCACCATTGCCCCGGCGCGCCCCGGAATCCGTACGCGAAACCCACGATTTGAGGTTCCGAAGGGGGTAGCTGTGGGGATGAATCACGCAATTCAGCGAAATAACACTGAAAATGGGGATATGTCCCATGATTTCGCATGATGGTCTTGCGGCCGGTGATCTGGTCCGCGGGCGGGTTCATCGCGGCCGTGTAGATGCCGATCACCGTCTCCAGCCGTTCGGCGAACCCGGCGGGACCCACCCCGCGAAACTCGATCACCCGTCGCACCCTACTCGACGTCCACAGGGGTGCCCCCGGTGATCCGCACCAACTCGTCGAACGTGGTCGGGAACACGGTCAGCGGATGCCCGCCGGCCGCCCACACCACCTCGTGCTTGCTCAGCCAGTTGTCCACCAGAGTCGGTACGGGCGCCGGATGCCCGACCGGGGCGACTCCGCCGATCGGCTGGCCGGTGGCGGCCCTGACGAACTCCGGCGACGCCCGGCGTACCCGCTGGACACCCGCCGTGCGGGCGATCAGTTCGACGTCGACCCGGTGCGCGCCGCTCGTCAGCACGAGCAGCGGGCCGCCGTCAGCGTCGAAGATCAGGCTGTTGGCGATGGCCCCGACCTCGCACCCGACCTGCGCGGCGGCGGTCGCGGCGGTGGGGGCCTTCTCCGGCAGAACGACGATCTCTCCGGTCACCCCGAGCCGGCGAAGCGCTGATTCCACAATGACGGCATTGGCCGGCAACTTCTCAGACATGGACACACTCTAAACAGGATGACTGCTTGATTACCGATTCATGGTGAGTGGTGTAAGGTCCACTGATCCGTTCGTTACCATGGTGAGAGGTGGTACAGGTGGGGGCTCGACGGCTACCCGGGGTAGCTGCTCTCCTGACGGCCGGCGCCGTCATCGTCTCGGGATGCGGCACACCGGCGCCGCACCGTGCGCACGCGTCGTCACCAGTGCTGACGCCGGCGACGACCACCACGACACCCGCGGCGGCGGGCGGGCCGGCCGCCGCCGTCCCCGCCGCGACGGTCACCGCGCCGCGCAAGACGCTCAAGCTCGGCGCCAAGGGCGAGGCCGTCACCTGGATGCAGGAGCGCCTGACCGAGCTGGGTTACCGCCCGGGCAAGGTGGACGGGAAGTACGGCGGCACGACGCTGGCGGCCGTGTGGGCGTTCCAGAAGGTCAACGGCATCAAGCCGACCAGCACCGTTGCCAGGCGCACCTGGGAGGCGCTGGAGACGCCGAGGCCCCCGAGGGTCCTGGCCAGGAACGGCAGGCCGACCCGCGCCGAGGTCGACCTGACCAGGCAGATCATGGTCATGTACGTCAAGGGCGAGGCCAAGCTCATCACCCACGTGTCGTCCGGCAGCGGCATCGCCTACTGCGAGACGGCCATGTGGCAGGGCAAGCAGCAGCGTTTCTGCGGCTCGGCCACGACGCCGACCGGCAACTACCGGACGACGTGGCGCGCGAGCGGGTGGCACAAGTCCTATCTGGGCGAGCTGTACAACCCGATCTTCTTCAACGGCGGCATCGCCTTCCACGGGGCGCTGTCCGTGCCGCTCCACCCGGCCTCGCACGGCTGCGTACGCATGCCGATGAACGTGGCCGAGGTGCTTCCCGGCATGCTCGGCAAGGGCGTGCCGGTGCATGTGCGGGGCAAGTTCAGGCGCGCCTGATCCGGGTGGGCAGGGCGACTACGCGGTGCTCCGCTCGCCGGCCCCGGCCACGCGCCGGCCCGCTGAGGCCGCCATCGCCAGCCCGGCCGTCTGCGCCAGCCCGGCCGCGAGCACGATGAACGCCGTGCCCGCCTGCCAGCCCGGCACCCCTGAGGCGAAGCCAGGCGAGTCGTACAGGCCCGCCAGGAGGTGTACGGGATTGATCAGCGCGACGAGGAACGCCAGCGCGTACGGGACGATGAGGACGCCCGAGAGCACCAGGAGAAGCGTGCGGCCCCGGCCACGCCGCCGCAGCAGCACGCCGATGACGACGTAGGCGATCGCCACGACGCCCACGAACAGGGCGATCCACCAGGTCAGCCGCCAGGTGTCCGCGCCCAGTGCCGTCATCTCGCCGGCGCCGACCGGGCCCCCCTCCCACTCGGGGCCGGTGACCTGGGCCCGCACCGCCACCCGGATGGCCGCGTGGTTGGCGGCCGCGTACGCCGCCGCCAGGACCGGCCCCAGTGCCAGCAGGACCAGATCGATGGGCCGCCGTCGGCGGCTTTCCGCCATGCGCTCTCCTCTCCCGCCTCAGCGGGGACAGCCTCTCAGAAGCCGCGTGCGAGGTGCTAGCCGAGCGAGCGCATCCCGGCCAGCGCGATGTCGGCTGCCCGGCGGACGGTGTCCCAGATCTCCTCCAGCGACCGGTTGTTCTCCAGGTTGGCGATCACTGCCAGCTTCACCGACCCGAACAGCGCGCCCACCGCCGCCGCCGCCTCGATCAGGCTCAGCTCGTCGGCGTACGTCTCGTGGAGCGTCTGTGCCAGCGCGAGCTGGGTGTCGAACAACAGCGTCAGCGCCCGCGCCTGCAGCGTCGGTTCGGTCAGGACGAGCCGCAGCCGCAGCTCCGCGTCCTCGAAAGTGAGATCCTCCTGCGCGCTCATCCAGGCGAGAATGTTGTCGATGAGACTTGCCAGCAGGTCGGCCGGCGACTTCCCTGGCTCTCCGCGGGCCAGCATGGACTTCGCCAGCTCCATGCGCTCGTGCGTGTCGTAGAAGACCACGTCCTCCTTGCTCGCGAAGTAGCTGAAGAACGTGCGCGTCGACACCTCGGCTCCAGCGGCGATCTCCGCCAGCGTGGTCTTCTCGAAACCCTTCTCGTCGAACAGCTGGAGCGCCGACTCGATCAGCGCCCGGCGCGTGCGCTGCTTCTTGCGCTCCCGCAATCCCACCATGCCGGAACTATACTGCACGCTCTTATTGTTTTCACTGGTTGAAAATTTGCAATGAATGAGGTTTTATGGGGATGTCGCTCGGAAAGGAGCAGAGACATGTCCGACTTCACCCTGCCCATGACCAGGCAGCGTCCGTTCGACCCGCCGGAGGAGGTCGCGGAGCTGCGGCAGCAGGCTTCGATGCACCGCATGACGTACGCCGACGGCCACGTCGGCTGGCTGGTGACCGGCTACGCGGAGGCCCGTGCGGTGCTGGCCCACCCGGGCTTCAGCAACCGGCCGGAGAAGATGCACTCGCCGATCCCCGCCAGGCTCGAACTGGTCAAGGAGCGTGGGTACGGGGTGCCGCGGGGGTGGTTCCTGCGTATGGACGCTCCCGAGCACACGCGCTACCGCAAGCTGCTGACCGGGCAGTTCACCGTGCGCAGGATGAAGGCTCTCGAGTCGAGGATCGCCGAGATCACCAACGCCTGCCTGGACGACATGGCGGCCGCCGGCGGCCCCGTGGACCTCGTCCAGGCGTTCGCGCTGCCCATCCCGTCGCTGGTGATCTGTGAGCTGCTCGGGGTGCCGTACGACGACCGTGCGCAGTTCCAGGAGGACTCCAAGATCCTGGTCAACCTGGAGACCAAGGCCGACGACGTGCTGGCGGCGCTCGGGCGGGTCTCGGCCTACCTGCACGGGTTGATCCAGCGCAAGCGCAAGGAGCCGGCCGACGACCTGCTGAGCGGGCTCATCGAGAGCGGGGAGCTCGACGACGAGGAGCTCACGGGGGTGGCGTTCCTGCTGCTGGTGGCCGGGCACGAGACGACCGCCAACATGCTGGGGCTGGGGACGTACGCGCTGCTCACCAACCCCGATCAGCTCGCCGCCATGCGCGACGACCCGTCGGTGGTGGACAACGGCGTCGAGGAGCTGCTGCGTTACCTGACCATCATCCACCTCGGCCCGTTCAGGCTCGCGACGGAGGACGTCGAGATCTCGGGCAACCTCATCAAGGAGGGGGAGATGGTCGGCGTCCACCTGCCCGTCGTCAACCGCGATCCCTCCCGCTTCCCCGACGGCGAGCACCTCGACGTCACCCGCCCCGCCGGCGGTCACATGACCTTCGGACACGGCATCCACCAGTGCCTCGGCCAGCAGCTCGCCCGCGCGGAAATGCGCATCGCCTACCCTGCGCTGCTGCGGCGCTTCCCTGCCCTACGCTTGGCGGTAACGCCCGAGGAGGTGCCGATGCGCTCGGACATGAGCATCTATGGAGTGCACCGCCTCCCTGTCACTTGGTAGGTCATCATGGAGATCAAGGCAGACACCACGGTGTGCATCGGTGCCGGCATGTGCGCGCTGACGGTGCCGGAGGTGTTCGACCAGAGCGAGGACGAAGGCACGGTGGTGCTGTTGCGTCAGACGCCGCCGGACGGGCAGGAGGAGGCTGTGCGGCGCGCCGTGACCCTCTGTCCCTCAGGGGCGATTTCCGCCTCCTGAGGGCCTCCTGACAGCCTCCTGGCCCTCCTGGTCGTCGCCTCGCCGCCCTCTGGCCCCAATCCGCCGCCGCGTGCCCATGCGCGGCGGCGGCTGCCTTCGTCGTACGGTTTTTCCTCGCGCGGTTTCCCTGGCCGGTCCGGCGGCGAGCCAGCCGGTTCGTCCATGGTCATCGAACCTGTGTTCGTGGATGTGGTTGACACCGAACGTGATCGAAATTATGTTCGATCCAGTGACGGTGAGGCTCGCGGCTCGGCGTCACCTGGGCCTGGTCGCGGGCAGTTCGCTTCCCCAAGCGATCCCCGCGGCCAGGCTCCACGGGCGAAGGGCGCGTCCTCGTCGTCGGCGGAGACGAGCGGGCGTGTCCTGGCCGGACGGGGAGAGGGGAAGCTCCTCGTCCGGCCGGCCCGGCGGAAATGTCAGTGGCGTCTGCGAGTGTTGACTCCACCGGCGGAACGCCGGCCGCCCGCCCACGACTCCAAAGGAGGCGCGCAAGATGGCACCACGGCCTAGAGAAACGCCCGGGCCCCGGCTGTCGGCTGCGGTTCGGGCGCACCTGACCGATTCACGTTCCTGCCTGGCGGAGGCGAACGGCGCTCGCACCCCGGCATCCCGATATGTGGCCGCCCACCTCGCCGCCCTCAGGGCGGCGGCGGCGATCCTGGCCGCCCGCCCGCGGCCCATGGAGGGCCGCAGGCGCCGCCTGCGCAGCGCGTGGGAGCTGCTGCCCGAGGCGGAGCCGCACCTGGCCGAGTGGGCCGCCTACTTCGCGGCGAGCGCCGCCAAGCGGGCCGCAGCGGAGGCGGGCATGGTCCGCGGGATCAGCGCGGCCGACGCCGACGAGATCCTGGCCGAGGCGGAGACCTTCGTCTGCACCATCGAAGACCTGCTCGGCGTCCCCAGCCAGCCCCAGCTCCCCGCGGACGTCCCGCTGGCGGGCTGACGCTCCGAGAGGGCTTTCCCCGGCCCATCCGGTGGCGGCGCCGACCGGGTCCTTCCGGGGTCTCAGCCGATCCCTCCGCGTGCCCTCCGCGTGCCCTCCGCGCGTTCCCGGGGCTTTCCCGATGGCCTCAGCCGGGCTCCTCCAGGTGCATCGCCCGCGCCCTTCCGGGGATCGGACCTGGGGCCGTCGCAGCGTTACGGCATGCCCGCGACCCCGGACTCCGCCGAGGGCGTCCCGTGGCCCCGGTCGCCTCACGGTCGCGGAAAGGCGTGCGGCCACTCCGCGTGGTGGACGATGCCGAGGATCGGTGGGGCTTGTCCAAGGTCCGGCGCCGGCGTGGGACACGAGAGTGTGATGGCTGTGGCCTCGTGGCGCGGCGGGGCTCGCCGCTGGGTGGATTTCCGGCTGGTGAGAGGCGGTACGTCAACGGCGGGAGGGCGGGGTCCGTGGGAAGGCCGAAGGGCTCGCCGACGTACGGCGAGCCCTTCGGCCTCAGGCGGGTGACCTCGAAAACGAGCAATCCCTGAGGAGCCGACCTCAGAACGACTCGACGGCCCGGCGAGCCTCGGCGTCGAGGACGCCCCAGCTGATCAGCTCCTCGGTCAGCTCGCTGGGCGACTTGTCGTAGATCACGGCGAGGGAGCGCAGATCCTCCTGGCGGATCGACAGCACCTTGCCGTTGTAGTCGCCACGCTGGCTCTGGATCGTCGCGGCGTAACGGGCCAGCGCGCCCGCCTTCTCCTTCGGCAGGGTGGCCAGGCGCTCCAGGTCGATCACAAGCTTGGGTGTCGGCCCGAGCGGGCTGGGGGCGGCGCCGCCCGGCAGCAACTCGGAGACGGGCACCCCGTAGAAGTCGGCAAGTTCGGCAAGTTTCTGCACGGTCACAGCTCGGTCGCCGCGCTCATAAGAGCCCACGACCACGGCCTTCCACCTGCCACGCGACTTCTCTTCGACTCCATGCAGGGACAGGCCCTGCTGGGTGCGGATGGCGCGGAGTCGTGCACCCAGCGACTTTGCGTACTCAGACGGCATCGTGTGGCCCCCCGGCTCTCGTATGTATCGCTCTTAGTAGATTGTGCTCCCTTGCGGCGTATGCCCCGGCCACCGGGGGGTCTGGTGCCATGCTCGGCACCATCGGTAGCCACGGCCTGGGTTTACCCCG
The DNA here is from genome assembly GCF_004349015.1 of Nonomuraea diastatica. Taxonomy (NCBI): domain Bacteria; kingdom Bacillati; phylum Actinomycetota; class Actinomycetes; order Streptosporangiales; family Streptosporangiaceae; genus Nonomuraea; species Nonomuraea diastatica. The sequence continues at coordinate 34,318 of NZ_SMKP01000057.1, read as the reverse complement.
GTAACGCCGCGCAGTGCGGTTACGCACAGTGACGGTAAAGGGGTGGACGCCCCAGGTCAAGCTGATTGGAAAAAAGATGCCGAATCCGGTCCGTTAGGAATCGCCACAAACGCCTCTGATGTCCCACTAGTACCAGTACTTCGTCATAGTTTGACGAGGGAGCGTGCCCACTCACGTCTGGCGGGTGAGCACCATGACCGGGCATGTCGCGGCCTTGACGATCTTTATGGACGTGTCGCCGAGGAAGACCCGTCTGAGTGGCCCGGTGGCGCTCGAAGCGCATATGATCATCTCGCCGGCGAGCCACGAGGTCGTGCCGAGCGCTTGGGGAACGCTCCGGCCCTCCAGCACCTCGGCCTCCACCGACAACCTCCGCCGGTGTCCCCGCGCGGCCGTGCGCAGGTCGGCCGCGGCCTGGTCCCGCAGGCGTACGAGCATCTCCTCCTCGACCCCAGCCCGCCTGCCGCTGCTGACCACGAGCGTGACCAGCCGCAGGGACACGCCGAGCCGCGCGGCCGCCCTGGCCGCGTCCTTGACCGCCGCGTCAGCGCCGGGGCCGCGCCGGTAGGCGACGGTGAGGCGGTCGAAGGCGGCGGGCGGCTGTTCGCCGTAGCCGCGGGGAGCGAGCAGGACGGGGACGGAGGAGGAGTGCAGCAGCTGGTCGGCCGTGCTGCCCAGGGCGATGCGGCCCCTGCCGCCGCGCGGGGCCGAGCCGATCACCACGACGTCCGCGCCGCGTTTGCGGGCCAGCTCCACCAGGCCGCGCCCGCTGCTCCGGTGGGTGTGCCTGACATACTCGGCGTCCTCGCCGGCCAGCTCGCGGGCCTGCGCGAGCGTCGAGGCCGCCTGCTCGGCGAGATAGGTGCGCCAGGCGGTCTCCTCGGCCCTGGCGGGCCCCGGCGGCGTCCAGACGGGCGGCTGCACGTTCGCCACCGTCAGGCGCCCGCGCGCCTGCTCCTTGAGCAGGACGGCCAGCGCCAGCCCGTCCCTGCCCCGCGGCCCCGGCACATATCCGGCGAGCACCTTCTCCAGCTTCATCGGCTCCTCCTTCGCTGGAGACCCCGGAGGTCAGCCTCGTGGAGCCGGTCAGTCGGGTGCCCGGCTCGAAGACCTGTCGGGGAAGACAATCAGCCCACCTCGGCACTCAGCCGCGAGTGGCCATAGCCGTAGAGGAAGTAGCAGGTCAGACCCACTAGCATCCACAGCGCGAACGCCAGCCAGGTGACGCCGGCGAGTCCCGCCATGACGAGGAAACAGAAGATCGCGCCGAGGATCGGCGTGACGGGGAAGAGCGGTACGCGGAAGCTGCGCGGCAACCCGGGGCTGCGGTAGCGGAGCACGAGCACGCCGACGTTCACGATGGCGAAGGCGAACAGCGTGCCGATGCTGGTCGCCTCCGCGAGCTGGCCCAGCGGCACGAGCCCGGCCAGCACCGAGACGAACAGGGCCACGATGAGGGTGTTGGCGACAGGCACCTGGCGGCGCGGGTTGACCTTCTGGAAGATGCGGGGGATGAGCCCGTCGCGGGACATCGCGAACAGGATGCGGGTCTGGCCGTACATGACGGTGAGCACGACGCTCGCGATGGCGATGACCGCGCCGAAGGAGACGATCAGGCCGGGCCAGGTGGCGCCCATGGCCAGGTCGGCGATGTAGGCCAGGCTGGCCTCGGTGCTGTCGGGATCGAACTCCGTCCACGGCATCGCGCCGACGGCGGCCAGGGCCACGAGCACGTAGACGATCGTGACGATGGCCAGGGAGAAGACGATGGCCAGGGGCAGGTCGCGCCTGGGGTTCTTGGCCTCCTCGCCGGCGGTCGAGGCGGCGTCGAAGCCGATGTACGAGAAGAAGACCTGGGAGGCGGCGGCGGTGATGCCGGCCACTCCCATCGGAGCGAGGGGGGAGAGGTTGCCCGACCTGAACGCGGTGAACGCCACCGCGCAGAAGAACAGCAGCACCGCGATCTTGAGCAGTACGAAGATCGCGTTGGCCTTGGCGCTCTCGGACGCTCCGTGGAGCAGCAGCCAGGTGGCCAGCAGCACGATGAGGATCGCGGTGACGTTGACCACGCCGCCGTCCTGGCCGGGGGAGCGGGTGATCGCGTCGGGCAGGGTGAAGCCGGCGATCGCCCGCAGGAACGCGTTCAGATATTCGCCCCAGCCCACGGACACCGCCGCCACGGACACGGCGTACTCCAGCATCAGGCACCAGCCGCAGACCCAGGCCACCAGCTCGCCCAGCGTCGCGTACGCGTAGGAGTAGGACGAGCCGGACACCGGGATCGTCCCGGCCAGCTCGGCGTACGACAGGGCGGAGAGCAGCGCGGTGAAAGCGGCCAGCACGAACGCCAGCACCACCGCGGGCCCCGCCTTGGGCACCGCCTGCCCCAGGATCACGAAGATGCCGGTGCCCAGCGTGGCGCCCACGCTGAACAGCGTGAGCTGCCACAGCGACATCGTGCGCCGCAGCTCACCGCCCTCGCCCCGCCCACCCTCGGCCACGATGCGTTCGGCCGGCTTGGTACGCAAGAGCCGTTGGGCCAGTGTCATCCGACACCCCCTACAGCGTGCTCGTCAGCGGCCACCTGCCGTTGGGCGTGACGATCGTCCCCGCTGAGCCGTCGAGTATGCGTTCGGCCTGGTCAAGCTTCCCAATGGCGGCCATGTCACCGGTGTTCTCGACGAATCGGCACACGGCGTCCACCTTCGGGCCCATCGACCCGGCGGGGAACTCCATGGTCCGCAGCTCGTGCGGCGTGGTGTGGGCGATCTCCGACTCCTGGGGCGTGCCGAAGCCGCGCATCACGCGAGGCACGTCGGTGAGGATCAGGAACGCGTCGCATTCGAGCGACTCGGCCAGCATCGCGGCTGTGAGGTCCTTGTCCACGACCGCCTCGACCCCGATCAGCCGGCCGGACTCGTCGCGGACGACGGGAACGCCGCCGCCGCCCGCGCAGACGACGACCACGCCCTCGCGGATCATCTTGCGGATCAGCCGGGTCTCGACGATGCGCCGGGGCGTGGGGGAGGGGACGACACGCCGCCAGTGGGGGCCGTCCTGGGCGACGGTCCAGCCGTTCTCCGCGGCCAGCTTCTCGGCCTCCTCCTGGTCGTAGACCTGGCCGACGAACTTGGCCGGCTGCTCGAAGGCGGGGTCGACGGCCGTCACCAGCGTCTGCGTGACCATGGCGAGGACCTGCCGGCCCGGCAGCGCGTTCTGCAGGGTCTGCTGCATCCAGTAGCCGATCATGCCCTGCGTCTGCGCGACCAGCGTGTCGAACGGGTAGGGCCGGGTCAGGTCGGGGTCGGCGGCGCTCTCCAGAGCCAGCATGCCGATCTGTGGGCCGTTCCCGTGGGTGATGACCAGCTCGTGCTCGCCGGCCAGCCGGGCCAGCGTCTTGACGGCTGTGCGCACGTTGGCCAGCTGGACGTCGGCGTCCGCCTTCTGGCCGCGTCTGAGCACGGCATTGCCGCCCAGAGCGACGATGACCCGCATCAGGCCTCCTAGACCGCGTCCCGCTCGAGCGGGCAGCTCATGCAGCGGGGGCCGCCCCTGCCACGGCCGAGCTCGCTGCCCCTGATGGTGATCACTTCGATGCCGTTGTCGCGCAGGAAGTTGTTCGTGGTGGTGTTGCGCTCGTAGGCGACCACCACGCCGGGCTCCAGCGCCAGCCCGTTGCAGCCGTCGTCCCACTGCTCCCGCTCCGCGGCGTATACGTCCTGGGTGGGCGTGAGGACCGTGATGTCGTCCAGGTCCAGGGCACGGGCGATGGCCTTGTGCATGTCCTCGGGCGGGTGGTCGGTGACCTTGAGCTCCTTGTGCGTCTCGCCGGGCTCGATCGTGTACGAGCGCAGCATCCCGAGGCCCGCGTACTTGCTGAACACCCCCACGTCCAGCATCGTCATCACGGTGTCGAGATGCATGACCGCCCGCGCCTTCGGCATGTCGAGCGCCACGATCTTCCGCGCCGAGCCGGCTCTGAACAGTCGCTGCGCCAGCATCTCGACCGCCTGCGCCCGGGTGCGCTCGCTGATCCCGATCAGCACCGCGCCGTTGCCGATCACCAGTACGTCGCCGCCTTCGAGGGTGGCGGGCGCCACCGCCTGGCCGGGCATCCAGCAGTGGTAGCCGCCCTGGCCGGGCCGGTCGAAGCCGCCGGCGAACGTCGGGTGGAACATGTAGACGGCCTCCATGTTGACCGTCTCGCGCATCCGGGCCTTCTTGCGCATGGCGTTGATCGACACGCCGTCGTAGATCCAGCAGGACGTGTCGCGGGTGAAGAGGTGGTTGGGCAGCGGCGGCAGGATGTAGTCGTCGCCGGTCGTGGTGTGGAAGGTGACCGACTTGGGGGCGCAGCCCATGGAGACCAGCTCGTCTTTGGTGATGCCGCCTGTCAGGTAGAGCTGCAGCGTGGCCGCGTCCATGCCGTCGAGGGTGTTGCGGATGTCGTCGATGGCGGCCGGGCCGAGCCAGCGCTCGTCGATGACCGCGTCGAGGATGTGCTTGCGCGCCTCGGGGATGTCGACGGTCTCCCGCAGCAGGTCGGCCAGCTCGTACACCTTGATGCCGCGGCCGGTCAGCACCTGCCTGAACTCTTCGTGCTCCTCCATCGCGCGCTGGACCCACAGCACGTCGTCGAAGAGGAACGCGTCCTTGGTGGTGGGGGTCAGCCTCTTGAGCGCCAGGTCGGGCTTGTGGAGGAGGACCTGGCGCAGCCGCCCGACCTCCGAATCGACATGAAAGGTCATCTTCGCTCTATCCCCCCCAAAAGCCGGACATGAACGGTCGTCCGGCAAGCCCTCCGTGACCTGCCCGCGCGGAACCGGCCGACACGGCAGAAGAGGGACTTTTACCCGATCGCGGGACGCGGATGAGAACGGCGGAGCCCGCCCTGGCCGGTCACCCCCTGTAGGGGAGCCGTCGCGGCGTTCCGGCAGGGCGCTCGCGTTGTAGCTGGTAGCCCCTGGTACTCTGTCTCCCGACCAACACCCTTTAAGACCCGTCCCGTGAGGCGGGAAAGGTGGTGAGATTCGCCATGTCCGACTCCCGCGCCGTGCTGGAGGCCCCCGACATCCATCGGGCGCTGACCAGGATCGCGCACGAGATCCTCGAGCGGACCAAGGGCGCCGACGACGTCGTCCTCCTCGGCATCCCGACCCGCGGCGCGACGCTGGCCCGCCGGCTCGGCGACCGTGTCGAGCAGTTCGAAGGCGTCAAGATCCCCGTCGGCTCGATCGACATCACGATGTACCGCGACGATCTGCGGCTCAAGCCCGCCCGGCCCCTCGGCCACACCGAGCTGCCGCCCGACGGCATCGACGGCAAGGTCGTGGTGCTCGTCGACGACGTGCTCTACTCCGGCCGCACCGTGCGGGCCGCGCTCGACGCGCTCAACGACCTCGGCCGGCCCACCGCCGTTCAGCTGGCCACTCTGGTCGACCGCGGCCACCGCGAGCTGCCCATCCGCGCCGACTACGTCGGCAAGAACCTGCCGACCGCCAAGAGCGAGAAGGTCAAGGTCTACCTGCAGGAGATCGACGGCCGCGACGCCGTCGTGCTGGTCAAGGGGGGCGCCAGGTGAAACGGCATCTGATCTCCGCCGGAGACCTCACCAAGGACGACGCGCTGCTCATCCTCGACACCGCCGAGGAGCTGGCGAGTGTCTCGGAACGTTCCATCAAGAAGCTGCCCACGCTGCGCGGGCGCACGGTGGTCAACCTCTTCTTCGAAGACTCGACCCGCACGCGCATCTCGTTCGAGGCGGCGGCCAAGCGGCTGTCCGCCGACGTGATCAACTTCTCGGCGAAGGGGTCGAGCGTGTCCAAGGGCGAGTCGCTCAAGGACACCGCGCTCACCCTGGAGGCCATGGGGGCCGACGCGGTCGTCATCCGCCACAGTGCCTCCGGGGCGCCCCACCGCCTGGCCAACTGGGTGCACGGCAGCGTCGTCAACGCCGGCGACGGCACCCACGAGCACCCGACGCAGGCGCTGCTCGACGCCTTCTCCATGCGCCGACGCCTGGGCGCGCTCGAAGGGCGCAAGATCACGATCGTCGGCGACGTGCTGCACAGCCGGGTCGCCCGCTCCAACGTGCTGCTGCTCGGCACGCTCGGCGCCGACGTCACGCTGGTCGCGCCGCCCACGCTGATGCCCGTCTCCGTCGGCACCTGGCCCTGCGAGGTCTCCTACGACCTCGACGCGGTGTTGCCGAAGTCCGACGTGGTGATGATGTTGCGGGTGCAGAAGGAGCGGATGAACGCCGCCTACTTCCCGAGCGAGCGCGAATACTCGCGCCGCTACGGACTCGACCGCGACCGCTTCGCCAAGATGCCGGACGACGCGATCGTGATGCACCCCGGTCCGATGAACCGTGGCATGGAGATCGCCGCCGAGGTGGCCGACTCGGCGCGCTCGACGATCGTGGAGCAGGTCGCCAACGGCGTGACCATCCGCATGGCCGTCCTTTACCTGCTGCTCGGGGGAGAGACCACGTGAGCGAGCACAGCGAACGAACTTGTGGGCACAGCGGTGAGCGCGGCGGACGAACCGACGGGCACGGCATCCTGCCCCTTGTGCCGGCGAAGGAGGCATGATGATCATCAAGAACGTCAGGATCCTCGGCGGTGAGCCCGTCGCCATCCGGATCGCCGACGGCGTGATCGCGGAGGTCGCGCCGGGAATGGACGCGCCCGAGGCGATCGACGGCGGAGGCACGATCGCTCTCCCCGGGCTGGTCGACCTGCACACCCACCTGCGCGAGCCGGGCCGGGAAGACGCCGAGACCGTGCTGACCGGCACGCAGTCGGCGGCCCGCGGCGGCTACACCGCCGTGCACGCCATGGCCAACACCTCGCCCGTCGCCGACACCGCCGGCGTGGTCGAGCAGGTGTGGCGGCTGGGCCGCGAACACGCCCTCTGCGACGTGCACCCCGTCGGCGCGGTCACCGTCGGCCTGGAGGGCAGGCAGCTGGCCGAGCTGGGTGCGATGGCCGACTCGGCCGCCCGCGTGCGCGTCTTCTCCGACGATGGCAAGTGCGTCGACGACGCCGTCCTCATGCGCCGCGCCCTCGAATACGTCAAGGCGTTCGACGGCGTCGTCGCCCAGCACGCCCAGGAGCCCAGGCTCACCTCCGGCGCCCAGATGAACGAAGGCGTCGTCTCCGGCAGGCTCGGCCTGACCGGCTGGCCGGCGGTCGCCGAGGAGGCGATCATCGCCCGCGACTGCCTGCTGGCCGCCCACGTGGGCTCCAGGCTGCACGTGTGCCACGTCTCCACGGCAGGCTCGGTCGAGATCATCCGCTGGGCCAAGTCCAAGGGCTGGAACGTCACCGCCGAGGTCACCCCCCACCACCTCCTGCTCGCCGACGACCTGGTCGAGGAGTCGCCGGTGGGCTCCTACAACCCGATCTACAAGGTCAACCCGCCGCTGCGCACCCGCGCCGACGTGGAGGCGCTGCGCGCCGCGCTGGCCGACGGCACGATCGACATCGTGGCCACCGACCACGCGCCCCACCCGGTCGAGGACAAGGAGACCGAGTGGTCGGCGGCGGCCATGGGCATGGTGGGCCTGGAGACGGCGCTCAGCGTCGTCCAGGAGGCCATGGTCGAGACCGGGCTGCTCGACTGGGCGGGCGTCGCGCGGCGGATGTCCGCGCTTCCGGCGCGCATCGGCCGTCTGTCCGGTCAGGGCCGTCCGCTCGAGGCGGGCGAGCCGGCCAACATCATGCTGTACGACCCGTCTGCGCGCACCAAGGTGGATCCCTCCGCCTTCGCATCGAAGAGCAGGAACACGCCCTACGAAGGCATGACGCTGCCGGGCCGGGTGGTTGCCACGTTCCTGCGCGGCAGGCCGACCGTTCTCGAAGGGAAGCTGGTTTGAACGACAGCCCTGCTGACGTGAACAACAACGTGCCGCGAAGCGGCTCCACCCCCTTCGGGGGGCACTCGGGGGGCGGAGCCCACCGAGGGGCGGTGCTCGTTCTGGAAGACGGCCGCGTCTTCCACGGAACCCCGTACGGCGCCGAAGGCGAGACGTTCGGCGAGATGGTCTTCAACACCGGCATGACCGGCTACCAGGAGACGCTGACGGACCCGTCCTACCACCGGCAGATCGTCGCCATGACGGCGCCCCACATCGGCAACACCGGCGTCAACGACGACGATCCCGAGTCGTCCCGCGTCTGGGTGGCCGGCTACGTCGTGCGCGAACCGTCCAGGGTGGTCTCCAGCTGGCGGGCCACTCGATCGCTCGACGCCTATCTCAAGGAGCAGGGCGTCGTCGGCATCGCCATTCCCGGCACGCGCGCGCTCACCCGCCACCTGCGCGAGCGCGGCGCCATGCGCGCCGGCATCTTCACCGGCCCGTCCGAGCCCGTCGAGGAGCTGGTCGAGCGGGTGCGCCGCTCGCCCGGCATGGAGGGCGCCGACCTGGCCGCGCAGGTGGCCACGGCCGAGCCCTACGTCGTGCCCGCGGCCGGGGCGAAGAAGTTCACGGTGGTGGCCGTCGACCTGGGCATCAAGGGCATGACGCCGCACCGGATGGCCGAGCGCGGCTGCGAGGTGCACGTGCTGCCCGCGACCGCCACGTACGAGCAGATCATGGCGGTGAAGCCGGACGGCGTGTTCTTCTCCAACGGTCCCGGCGACCCCGCCACCGCCGACGTGTCGGCGCTGCGGAAGGTGCTGGAGGCCAGGGTGCCCTTCTTCGGCATCTGCTTCGGCAACCAGCTCTTCGGGCGGGCCCTGGGCCTTTCCACGTACAAACTGCGCTACGGGCACCGGGGCGTCAACCAGCCGGTGCAGGACGTACGCACCGGGAAGGTGGAGATCTCGGCGCACAACCACGGGTTCGCGGTGGAGGCGCCGCTCGACGGGCCGTTCGAGACGCCGTACGGGCGGGCCGAGGTCAGCCACGTCAACCTCAACGACCGCTGTGTGGAGGGCCTGCGCCTGCTGGAGCAGCCGGCCTTCAGCGTGCAATATCACCCCGAGGCCGCCGCGGGGCCCCATGACGCGGCTTACCTCTTCGACGAGTTCTGCGAGATCCTGGCCACGTCCTCTGCACGGGACGCCGTGCAGGACTCCCTGCAGGACTCTGTGAAAGACGGGGAGGATTCTCACCCTTGCGGATAGAGGTTCCTGCTTCGCAGCCGACCGCCCGCCAGAAAGGGATGCTCTCCTTGCGGTCTTACACCAGCTCCACAGACGTTTCACCCCCCCGCGGGCTCCGCGGCCCGACACGTGACCTGATGCCCGGCCGGATGAGGGAGGCCGCGAATGCCCAAGCGTGAGGACATCAGGTCGGTCCTGGTGATCGGCTCGGGCCCGATCGTGATCGGTCAGGCGTGCGAGTTCGACTACTCCGGCACCCAGGCGTGCCGGGTGCTGCGGGACGAGGGTTTCCGTGTCGTCCTGGTCAACAGCAACCCCGCGACGATCATGACGGACCCGGAGTTCGCCGACGCCACGTACGTCGAGCCCATCACCCCCGAGTTCGTCGAGAAGATCATCGTCAAGGAGCGCCCCGACGCGCTGCTGCCGACGCTGGGCGGGCAGACGGCACTCAACACGGCGGTCGCGCTGCACGAGTCGGGCGTCCTGGACAAATATGAAATCGAGCTGATCGGCGCCGATTTCGACGCGATCCAGGCGGGCGAGAACCGCGAGCGGTTCAAGGAGATCGTCGCCAAGGTCGCCCGCGAACACGGTCTCAACGCCGAGTCGGCAGGGTCGGTCATCTGCCACACGATGGACGAGTGCCTGGTCGCCGCAGGTGAGCTCGGTTACCCGGTGGTGGTCAGGCCGTCGTTCACCATGGGCGGCGCCGGGTCCGGGTTCGCGTACACCGAGGAAGACCTGCGGCGCATCGCCGGCGCGGGGCTCGACGCGTCGCCGACCACCGAGGTGCTCCTGGAGGAGTCGATCCTCGGCTGGAAGGAGTACGAACTCGAGGTCATGCGCGACAAGGCCGACAACGTCGTCATCGTCTGCTCCATCGAGAACATCGACCCGATGGGCGTCCACACCGGCGACAGCGTCACGGTCGCGCCCGCGCTGACGCTGACCGACCGCGAATACCAGAACATGCGCGACGTCGCCATCGCCGTCATCCGCGAGGTCGGGGTCGACACCGGCGGCTGCAACATCCAATTCGCGGTCGACCCGCGCACCGGCCGCATGATCGTCATCGAGATGAACCCGCGCGTGTCGCGCTCCAGCGCCCTGGCCTCCAAGGCCACCGGCTTCCCGATCGCGAAGATCGCGGCCAAGCTGGCGATCGGCTACACCCTCGACGAGATCCCCAACGACATCACGAAGGAGACCCCGGCCTCCTTCGAGCCGACGCTCGACTACATCGTGGTGAAGGTGCCGCGGTTCGCGTTCGAGAAGTTCAGAGGCGCCGACCAGACGCTCACCACGCACATGAAGTCGGTCGGCGAGGCCATGGCCATCGGCCGCTCCTTCCCCGAAGCGCTGCAGAAGGCGCTGCGGTCGCTGGAGAAGAAAGACTCCTCCTTCACCTGGGGCGGCGATCTCCGGCCGAAGGACGAGCTGCTGGCCGAGTGCCGCACGCCGCACGATGGGCGGTTGCGCACCATGCAGGAGGCCATCAGGGCGGGCGCCACGCCCGCCGAGCTGTTCGAGGCCACTCGCGTCGACCCGTGGTTCATCGACCAGCTCTTCCTGCTGCACGAGGAGGCCGCGGCGGTCGCCGCGGCGACCGAGCTGACCGTGGAGGTGCTCGAACGCGCCAAGCGCCACGGGTTCAGCGACGTGCAGATCGGCGAGATCCGCGGCATCGACGAGGCGCGGGTGCGTGACCTGCGGCACGCCCTCGGGCTGCGGCCGGTCTACAACACCGTCGACACGTGCGCCGCCGAGTTCGCCGCGAAGACCCCCTACCTCTACTCCACCTACGACGAGGAGAGCGAGGTCCCCGCCGGCGAGCGGCAGAAGGTCATCATCCTCGGCTCCGGGCCCAACCGCATCGGGCAGGGCATCGAGTTCGACTACGCGTGCGTGCACGCCTCGTTCGAGCTGTCGCGGGCCGGGTTCGAGACCGTCATGGTCAACTGCAACCCCGAGACCGTCTCCACCGACTACGACACCTCCGACCGCCTCTACTTCGAGCCGCTCACCCTGGAGGACGTCCTGGAGGTCGTGCACGCCGAGCAGCAGACAGGGGCGGTGGCGGGCGTGATCGTGCAGCTCGGCGGCCAGACGCCGCTGGGGCTCGCGCAGGCGCTGAAGGACGCGGGCGTGCCCGTGGTCGGCACCTCGCCGGAATCCATCCACCTGGCCGAGGAGCGCGGCGCGTTCGGGCGGGTGCTGGCCGAGGCCCGCCTGCCCGCGCCCAAGCACGGCACGGCGCTGACCGTCTCGGAGGCGCTGGAGATCGCCGAGGACATCGGCTATCCGGTGCTGGTGCGCCCCTCTTACGTGCTGGGCGGGGCCGGCATGGCCATCGTCTACGACGACGAGACGCTGACCACCTACATGGCGGCCCAGGAGGGCGGCCATCCGGTGCTGGTGGACAAGTTCCTCGACGAATCCATCGAGATCGACGTCGACGCCCTCTACGACGGCGAGGAGCTCTATCTCGGGGGCGTCATGGAGCACATCGAGGAGGCCGGAATCCACTCCGGCGACTCGGCGTGCGCGCTGCCACCCATCACGCTCGGCAGCAACGACATCAAGCGCATCCGCGCCGCCACCGAGGCCATCGCCTCCGGGGTGGGGGTGCGCGGGCTGCTGAACGTCCAGTACGCCATGTCCGCCGGGGTTCTCTACGTCCTGGAGGCCAACCCGCGCGCCAGCCGCACGGTGCCGTTCGTGTCCAAGGCCACGGCGGCGCCGCTGGCCAAGGCGGCGTCCCGGGTGATGCTCGGCGCGTCGATCGCCTCGCTGCGCGAGGAGGGCATGCTGCCCGCCACCGGCGACGGCGGTACGCTGCCGCTCGACTCGTCCATCGCGGTCAAGGAGGCGGTGCTGCCGTTCAACCGCTTCCGCGGCGTCGACACCGTGCTCGGGCCCGAGATGCGCTCCACGGGCGAGGTCATGGGCATCGACGCGTTCTTCGGCGTGGCGTTCGCGAAGTCCCAGGCGGCCGCCTACGGTGAGCTGCCGACCAAAGGACGCGCGTTCGTGTCCGTGGCCAACCGCGACAAGCGTGCGATGATCTTCCCTGTGAAGGCGCTCGCGGACCTCGGGTTCGAGATCCTGGCCACCGAAGGGACCGCCGAGGTGCTGCGGCGCAACGGCGTCCATGCCAAGATCGTGCGAAAGCACAGCGAGGGGACGGGGCCCGGAGGTGAGCCTACGAGCGTGCGGTGCATTCTCGACGGCGATGTCGATCTGATCATCAACACGCCCTTCGGCAGCCCCGGGCAGTCGGGCCCGCGGCTCGACGGCTACGACATCCGCACCGCCGCGGTGCTGCGCGGCATCCCGTGCATCACCACGGTCGCGGGACTCGCCGCGGCGGCGGCGGGCATCCAGGCGATCGTGCGCGGCGATGTGGGCGTACGGTCACTCCAGGAACACGCGCAGGCACTCACGGGCTGACCCCGTACGACCCCCGGGGCGGGAGGTGAAGACGACTGGCCGGCACTCCGGTGCAGGTGACTGGCACGGTGCTGACGACGCGCCGCGTCGACGCCTACCATGCGCTGACGGTGGTGGCGCCGGGGATAGCCGAGCGCTACCGCCCCGGTCACTTCGTGTCGGTGGCGGTCGGAGGGGCTTACACCTCGATGGTGACACGCCGGGCGTTCTTCATCCACGACGTCAAGGCCGACTACGGCGGCACGGTCGAACTGGTCTTCACCACCGGCGGGCCCGGCACCGCCTGGCTCGCCGAGCGGCGCGCCCGTGACACGCTCGACCTGGTCGGGCCGCTCGGGCGGCCGTTCCCGCTGCCGCGCGATCCCGCGCACTGCGTGCTGGTGGGTTCCGACTACGGCTCGGCCGTGCTGTTCCCCCTGGCCGACGCGCTGCTGGCGCGGGGCTGCCGGGTGGACTTCGTGATCGGGGGAGCAGAGGCCGAACGGGTCTTCGGGGCGATGCGGGCCCGCAGGATGGCCGAGACGACCACGCTGACCACCCAGGACGGCTCGCTCGGCCTGCGCGGCACCGTCACCGACGCGCTGCCCTCGGTGATCGCCGACACACGGGCCGACGCCGTCTACGCCTGCGCGCCCATGGCAACCCTGCGGGCGGTGACGGCGGTGGCGATGGAGTTCGACATCCCGGTGCAGGTGGCGGTCGAGGAGTCGATGGCCTGCGGGATCGGGGTGTGCATGACGTGCGTGCTCCCCGTCATCGGCGACGACGGGGCGACGAGAATGGTCAGGGCGTGCGCGGAAGGGCCGGTGTTCCGGGGGGAGCGGGTGCGTTTCGAGGATGTGGGAACCATCCCGTTCGACGCGCTGGGCGCCCCCGGAGGCGGAGCACGACATGTCAGTTGATATGCGGACTTTTCTGGCGCATGTGGAGCTGGCGAACCCGATCACCACGGCGGCCGGCTGCGCGTCCTCGGGGCGGGAGCTGGCCCAGTTCTTCGACCTGCACCGGCTCGGCGCGCTGACCACCCGCTCGATCACCATGGCGCCGCGCGCCGGCCGGCCGACTCCACGGATGGCCGAGACACCCTCGGGCATGCTCAACTCCGTCGGCCTGCAGGGCCCCGGCATCGACGCGTTCCTGGAGCGCGAGCTGCCCTGGCTGGCCCAGCGGGGCATCAGGACCATCGTCTCGATCGGCGGGGGCACCGTCGCCGAATACTCCGAGCTGGTCCGCAGGCTGGCCGACGCGCCAGGGGTCACCGCGCTGGAGATCAACCTCTCCTGCCCGAACATGGAGGACCGCGGCCGCGTCTTCGCCCGCGAGGGCAGCGCGGCGGCCGAGGTGATCGCCTCCGTGCGCTCCATCATGCGCTACGACGTTCCCGTCGTCGCCAAGCTCGCGCCCGACGTCGCCGACATCGTCTCCGTCGCCCGCGCGTGCGTGGACGCCGGGGCCGACGCGCTGTCCATGATCAACAACCCGCTCGGCATGGCCATCGACACCGAGGCGCTGCGGCCCTCGCTCGCCGCCGTCACCGGCGGGCTGTCGGGGCCCGCCGTCCTGCCGCTGGCCGTACGCTGCGTCTGGCAGGTCCACGCCGCGCTGCCCGGAGTCCCGCTGATCGGTATGGGCGGCGTGATGAGCGGCAGGGACGCCTTCCAGCTCGTCCTGGCGGGCGCCTGCGTGGTCGGGGTCGGCACGGCGCTCTTCCACGACCCGTACGCCTGCCTGCGCATCGAACGCGAGCTCGAAGACCTCCTGAGGGCGCGCGGCTTGCAGCGGCTCGCCGACGCCGTCGGCCTGGCGCACCGCCCTCCGGGAAGCGCCCCCCGGCATCTGCTGGTCGACTCCGAAGAGAGTGCGCCGTGACGTCTTCTGGGGACCGACGCGGAAGAGCGCCCCTTCCCCCGCCCGTAATCGCTCCAGCACCTGAGGAGAGCACGTCTTGACTCCCGCACCGATCGCCGTCGCCCTCGACGCACCCGACCTGGAGACCGCAGCCCGGTGGGCGGCCCTCGTGACGCCGCACGTCAGCACGGTCAAGGTGGGCCTGGAGCTCTACCTGCGTTACGGCCCCGACGTGATCGCCTCCGTCAAGGGGGCGAGCGGCGTGCAGGTGTTCCTCGATCTCAAACTGCACGACATCCCCAACACCGTCGCCGGCGCCGCTAGCGCCGTGGCCCGGCTGCGTCCCGCGATCCTCACCGTGCACGCCGCCGGCGGGCCCGCCATGATCAGGGCCGCCGTGGAGGCGGCGCCGCACACCGAGATCGCCGCCGTGACGATTCTCACCTCCTTGACCGAGGTCGACCTCGACCGCATCGGGCTCGCCGGCCCGGCCGACGCCGCGGTGCGCCGATTGGCAGCGCTGTCGGTCGAGGCGGGCGCGACGGCGCTCGTGTGCTCGCCCCACGAGGTGTCCGCGGTGCGGGCGGAGGTGGGGGACAGGATCAGGCTGATCACGCCGGGCGTGCGCCCCACGGGCGCCGCCACGCAGGACCAGGCGCGCGTGGCCACCCCCGAGCGGGCTCTCGCGGACGGCGCCGACCTGCTCGTCATCGGCCGCCCCATCACGGGCTCCCCGGACCCGGGCGCCGCGGCCGCCGCCATCGCCGCCTCTCTCCGCCGTTCCGTCTGACATGTAACGATCATCATCTTTTACGGCAAGCCTGCCTTGCCCGCACGCGCCGACGCTGGTCTCCGTCCGTCATGGCCGGTCGTGAAGGCTCACGTGGCACTCGCCGTGACGAGCGCACACTTGCCCCGGCTCGTGGCGAACCGGCGCCCATGGACACGCGCCCGGCCTGGGCCGTGGTAAATCGGTATCCGAGGGTGCGCGTCCGTGGCCGGTCACGGTGCACCGATGCCGATGCCCGCGTACCGGCAGGCTGGAGCACGTGGTGTGGCCGCCGCAGGGCACGCACCCGGCGTTCCCGCATCCCCGCACGTTCGCGCACCCGCCAAGCCCAATGCGCGACAGGGGCCTGGCATTCGCCGCGCGCTGACGTCCGCTACTCCCTGACGCCCGCTACTCCCTGGCGTGGCCGCGCGTGCGGCGCGGTGGCACGCGCGTCCTGGTGACCAGGGGCCCCAGCCGGGGGCAGCTGCCGGTGCCGTCGCGGTGGGCCTGTGGTGCTGGATTCCGTGCCGTCATGGCCGCCGCGTCGGATCCGTGGCGCTGGATCCTGTGCCGTCGAGCCGTCGAGCCGTCGAGCCGTCGAGCCGTCGAGCCGTCGAGCCGTCGAGCCGGGGCGCTGGGCGTCGTGCCGTCGGGACACCGCGTCGGTCCCGTGCGGCGGGGTGGTGACCGGGCCGCAGGCATGAGCCGACGAGTGTGGGTTGACGGGCGCGAGTCAGAGGTGGTCGCCGCGCCTGCCCGTGCGCCCGTCGCCATGGGGTCGGTGGATCATGGCTGAGCGGGCAAGATGGATCTTGCCGTCCGGTGCCGCTCCCAAGATCATAAGGCATTCCCGAAGCGGTCGCACACTGATCGCCCGGAAGGTTTCGGCCCAGGTGCGGGCGGCATTTCGGACAATGCTGGACAGCTGAAATGTGATCTTCATTGCGTTTCGCGACATCGTCGCGCGCCGCCGCCCTGAGCGGGAAGTGCGGCGATTTGATCAGCGCAATGTGATTTTACAAACACGGACAGTGATGAACTGAATTTTGTGGCGAGAGAAAGTGCTCTTGACGTTGCTTAGGGGGCGATGACCAGCTAGTTTCCCTTCCCGTCCGAGTACATCGACAGAAATTCGAGGTGACCCGGCGTGGCTCTTCCTCCCCTGACCCCCGAGCAGCGCGCCGCAGCCCTGGAGAAGGCTGCCAAGGCCCGTAAAGAGCGTGCCGAGGTCAAGAACCGGCTTAAGCATGGCGCGGTTTCTCTGGCTGAGGTGCTCAAGGATGGGCAGACCGACGACGTCATCGGCAAGATGAAGGTGTCGGCTTTGTTGGAATCGCTCCCAGGCGTGGGCAAGGTCCGCGCCAAGCAACTCATGGAGCGGCTGGCCATCGCCGAGTCCCGCCGCGTGCGGGGCCTCGGCGCGAACCAGAGGGCCTCCCTCGAGCGCGAGTTCGGTGGCAACGAGAGCTAATCTCTGTTCCACACGAAAGCGCAGGTTCAACGGGGGGTAGGAAGTGGCCGACAGGTCCTGGTCCGGCGACGTCAGTGCCCATGAGACTGTCGGATCGGGAGCGGAGGACGGCTTCCTGCCCCTGAGCGAGAGACGGCTGACGGTCCTTTCAGGGCCGTCGGGCGTCGGCAAGTCCACGGTCGTCGCCGAGCTCCGGCGGGCACACCCCGAAGTGTGGCTGTCGGTCTCGGTGACCACCAGGAGGCCCCGGCCCGGTGAGGTGCATGGGGTCCACTACTACTTCGTCGACGGCGACGAGTTCGACCGGCTCGTGGCGGCCGGTGAGCTGCTCGAATGGGCGGAGTTCGCGGGCAACCGCTACGGCACGCCGCGCGAGCCAATGTTGAAGAAGCTGGCTGAGGGCGTACCGACCCTGCTGGAGATCGACCTCGAAGGCGCCAGGCAGGTGCGGCGCAGCATGCCGGAGGCGCTGCTGGTCTTTCTGGCCCCGCCCAGCTGGGAGGAGCTGGAGAAGCGGCTGCGCGGGCGCGGCACCGAGCCCGAGGACGTCATCGCACGCCGTCTGGCGGCCGGACGGATCGAGATGGCCGCCGAATCCGAGTTCGACCTCACCCTGGTGAACACGAGTGTCCAAGACGTGTGCCGCCGGCTGATAGCCTTGATGACTGACCCTCAGGGGGTCACGACAACCACCAACCGAGAGGTCTGACAATCGTGGCAGGCACCATCCCGGCCGCGGAGGGCATCACCAACCCGCCGATCGACGCGCTGCTCGACATCGTCGACAGCAAATACTCCCTGGTGATCATGGGCGCCAAGCGCGCTCGCCAGATCAACGCCTACTACTCCCAGCTCGGCGAGGGCCTGCTGGAATACGTCGGGCCGCTGGTCGAGACGCATGCTCAGGAGAAGCCGCTGTCCATCGCGCTGCGCGAGGTCTCCGAAGGCCTGCTCAACGCCGAGCCCATCGAAGGCGCGGTCTGACCCCTTCGATGAAGGTCGTCCTGGGCGTCAGCGGCGGCATCGCCGCGTACAAGGCTTGTGAGCTGCTGCGCCTGTTCACCGAGTCGGGGCACGAGGTGCGGGTCGTCCCGACCCGCGAGGCCCTGAAGTTCGTGGGCGCGCCCACCTGGGCCGCCCTGTCCGGCAACCCCGTGACCGCCGAGGTGTGGGACGACGTTCACGAGGTGCCCCACGTGCGGATCGGCCAGCAGGCCGACCTCATCGTGGTGGCGCCCGCGACCGCCGACGTGCTCGCCAGGGCGGCGCACGGGCTGGCGGGCGATCTGCTCACCAACACTCTGCTGACCGCGAGATGCCCGGTCGTGTTCGCGCCCGCGATGCACACCGAGATGTGGCAGCATCCCGCTACCCGCGCCAACGTCACGACGTTGCGCGAGCGAGGCTCGATCGTGATCGACCCGGCCGCCGGGCGGCTCACCGGCGCCGACAGCGGCCCCGGCCGGCTGCCCGACCCGGCGGAGATCTTCCAGGTCTGCCTGCGCGTGCGGCGCGGCCGGCCGCGCGACCTGTCCGGGCGCAAGGTCGTCGTGTCCGCCGGTGGCACCCGCGAGGCGATCGACCCCGTTCGCTACATCGGCAATCGTTCGTCGGGACTGCAGGGCTACGCCCTGGCCCGCACGGCCGTCGCCCGCGGGGCCGAGGTGACCCTCGTCGCGGCCAACGTCACGCTGCCCGATCCCGCCGGGGCCACGGTGGTGCGGGTGGAGTCCACGGCCGAGCTGCGCGATGCGGTGCTGGCCGCCTCGGGTGACGCCGATGTCGTGGTGATGGCGGCGGCCGTGGCCGACTTCCGGCCCGCGACGCGGCACGACGAGAAGATCAAGAAGACGGATGGCGAGCCGCAGTCCATCCACTTGACGAAAAATCCCGACATCCTCGCCGAGCTCGGCCGCCGCCGTCGCCAGGCCCGCGTCTCCGATGCGGCCGGAGCCGCAGGCCCTGCAGGTGTCGGCGACCCAGCGGGCCCTGCGGGCGTCGGCGATCCAGCGGGCGCCGTGGCAAAGGAGAACGTCACGCACCCGGCTGGAGTCTCAGGCCCGGACGGTGCTCAGGATTCGGCGGCTGGTGCGAGTCCGGCCGACATGCCGGGCGCGGTCGGTGTGGCTGGTCCGGCGGGCGTGCCGGGCCCGGTTCGTACGACTGACCCGGCGGCTGTCGCGTCCGGCGAGCCGGCCGGTGGGGTCGCGTCCGATGGTGAGACGGACCATGGTGTCGCGTCCGGTGATGAAGTGGTGCGTGGCGTCGCGTGCGATGGTGAGACGGTCCCCGGTGTCGCGTCCGGTGCCGCCCGGCCGGAAGCCGCAGGGGGTGGCGCGGTGCGAAGGCCGCACCCTGAGGTGATCGTGGGCTTCGCAGCCGAGACGCACGACGTGCTCGCCAACGGGCAGGCCAAGCTCGCGCGCAAGGGTTGTGACCTGCTGGTCGTCAATCAGGTGGGCGAGGGCCGGGCGTTCGGCACCTCTGACAACGCGGCCACCGTGCTCGTCGCGGGCGGCGACCCGGTCGAGGTGCCGCTCGGTCCCAAGGAGGATCTCGCCGACGTCGTGTGGGATCTCGTCGCGGCCCGTTTCACCTGAACGGGGACCGTACTAACGGTTGCAATAGGGGACGTGAGCGGCGAAGAATATACAAAACGTGCCAGACCCATTTTCAAATGGCATGTTGCGACACCCCCATACGCCTGCGGATACTTGGGGCAAGGGGGGATGGAATGCCGGTGGGTTCTGCTGTCAGGGATCGTTGTAGGACATTGCTCGGCGACCAAGGGGAGCTCCACTACGTCTTCCCCGCGCACTCGGTGGGAATGGCGGAGAGCGGACATTTTCTCATCGTGGTCACCGATGCGGCTATTTCGGTGCTCGCCACCAGGACGCTCAGAAGCGACCGGCCCGTCGCGGTGTTCGCGTCCTTTCCGAGGCACACCAGGCTGGGCCCCATCGAGCCTGGACCGATAATCGAGCTGGGCTCGATGGCGTTCGAGTTCGATGAGGAGTACACCGCGGTGATCAAGGCCGCCGACGCGGAAGTCTTCGCGCCGGAGACCCTTCCCCCGGATCCACTGCCCGACCTGTGATGCCCGACATGCGGTGTGCGGCTTCGCGGCCGGGCGCCGGGTAGGGCTAGACTTCGGCGAAGCCCAGGTCCGCCCGTTCGGCCCTGAGCCGCACATACGTCAGCAGCCGCTGCATGAGGAGCCACTGAGTTGTCACGTCGCCTGTTCACCTCCGAGTCGGTCACCGAGGGCCACCCGGACAAGATCGCCGACCAGATCAGTGACGCGATTCTCGACACCATGCTCAAAGACGATCCGAAGAGCCGGGTCGCCGTCGAGACGATGATCACTACCGGCCAGGTCCATGTCGCAGGCGAGGTCACCACCGAGACCTACGTCGACATCCCTGGCGTCATCCGGGAGAAGATCCTTGAGATCGGCTATGACGCCTCCCACAAGGGCTTCGACGGCGCCTCGTGCGGTGTGTCGGTGTCCATCGGCGCGCAGTCGCCCGACATCGCCCAGGGTGTCGACGCCGCCTACGAGCACCGCCAGGGCGAGGACGGCGACGAGCTCGACCGCCAGGGCGCCGGTGACCAGGGCCTCATGTTCGGCTATGCCTGCCGTGAGACCCCCGAGCTGATGCCCCTGCCGATCACGCTGGCCCACCGGCTCGCCCTGCGCCTGTCCCAGGTGCGCAAGAACGGCACGGTCCCCTACCTCCGGCCCGACGGCAAGACCCAGGTCACCATCGAATACGACGGCGACACCCCGATCCGGCTCGACACCGTGGTCGTCTCGACGCAGCACGCCGCGGAGATCGACCTCAAGGAGATGCTGACGCCCGACATCAAGGAGCACGTGGTCGACCCCGTGCTCGCGGAGCTCGACCTCGACACCGAGGGCTACCGCCTGCTGGTCAACCCGACCGGCCGCTTCGAGATCGGCGGCCCGATGGGCGACGCCGGGCTCACCGGGCGCAAGATCATCATTGACACCTACGGCGGCATGGCCCGCCACGGCGGCGGCGCCTTCTCCGGCAAGGACCCGTCCAAGGTCGACCGCTCGGCCGCCTACGCGATGCGCTGGGTCGCCAAGAACGTCGTCGCCGCCGGGCTCGCCGACCGGTGCGAGGTCCAGGTGGCGTACGCGATCGGCAAGGCCAAGCCGGTCGGGCTGTTCGTGGAGTGCTTCGGCACGGAGAAGGTGGCCGTGGAGAAGATCCAGGAGGCCGTCCTCCAGGTGTTCGATCTGCGCCCGGCCGCCCTCATCCGCGACCTCGACCTGCTGCGGCCCATCTACTCGGAGACCGCCGCCTACGGGCACTTCGGCCGTGAGGGCTTCTCCTGGGAGTCCACCGACCGCGCCGAGGCCCTGCGCACCGCCGCCGGCATGTGAGCCCGCCGCTTCGGGCGTCCCGCTCTCCCGGCCTGCCGGTCTTGGGGCGCGGGACGCCGCCGGTCCCCATGACGTGACGCGCCGACCCCGGGCTCCGCAGGGCCAGGGGCCGGTTCGGCGTACGGCCGGGTGGTCCTGGAGCGTGCTGATCGTCACGTGTTCCCGGGGCAGAGCTGGCCGGGGTGCTCGGGGGAGCGCCGGGGGGAGAGCCTACGGCTCCGGCCCTCGGCGCTCCGGTCACGCGGTGGGTTGTGACGCCTGGTCGGGCCTATGGGCGAACGGTCTGTCATCTGTGAATCGGATGCCGCATTCCCTGTCCGGGGATGCGGCATCCGGCGTTCGTGCCGCGTGCGGCCGGCGGACGCCGCGGGTGGTGAGGTCTGGTAGACGTAGGGCGTGACCGACTCCGACGACGCCCTCCTGCCGCTCGACGCCGTGCGGCCTCCAGCGTCGTCCAAGGACGCCAAAGGCGCTCCCGTGCCCGCTCCCGAGCGGTCGGTGGCGAGGATCGTGGTGGACAGCCCGCTGCCGCACCTCGACCGTTCTTTCGACTACCTGGTCCCGGCTCCCATGCACGAGAGGGCCGAGCCGGGCGTGCGGGTCAGGGTGCGGTTCGCGGGCAAGCTCGTCGACGGGTTCCTGCTGGAACGGGCCGAGGAGAGCGAGCACGAAGGGCGGCTCACGCCTCTCGAACGTGTGGTCTCTCCTGAGCGTGTGCTCACGCCGGAGATCGCCGGGCTGGCCCGTGCCGTCGCCGACCGGTACGCGGGCACTTTGACCGACGTGCTGCGCCTCGCCATCCCGCCGCGCCATGCCAAGGTCGAGTCGGAGATCCCCAAGACGCCGGCCCTGCCGGGGCCGGCTCCCGATGCGCCTGTCCCGGCCGCGCGCGCCACTACCGATACTCGACCCGGGCTCGATGATCCGGTCACCGTGGCGAACGCGTCCTGTCCCGGCGAGGGGGAGCGGCCTCAGCCTGGGGCAGCGACCGCTGCGGCGCCGCAGCCCGGCGAGACGGCCGGTGCGGCGGAGCGGCCCGTCGAGGCCGCTGGTGCGGCGGAGCGGCCCCAGCCGGATCAGGTGTCCCCGGCGACGGAGCACCCGTCGCCGGAACAGGCGGCGCCGAGCGGGAGCGACGGCCAGGCGGCGGAGTCCAGGAGCGCCGGGACGGCCGGAAGCGCCGAGCAGACGGTGCGGGCCGACAGCGGGAAGGCAGAGCTGGACGGATGTGGTCGGCAGGCGGTGCGGGCCGACGGTGGGGAGGCGTCGCAGGGGGAGAGCGCCTGGGACACCTACCCCACCGGACCGTCCTTCCTGGACGCGTTGCGCGGCGGGCGGGCGCCCCGTGCCGTGTGGTCGGCCCTGCCCGGCGCCCGCGGGTGGGCGAGGCCGATGGCCGAGGCCGTACGGGCGACGCTGGACGGTGGCAGGGGAGCGATCCTGGTGGTCCCCGACGGCAAGGACGTGGCGCTGGCGGACGCCGAATTCGAGCGGATGCTCGGTCCTGGCAGGCACGTGGCGCTCACGGCAGATCTGGGTCCCGCGGAGCGGTACAGGCGGTGGCTGAAGGTGCTGAGAGGCCAGGTGCGGGCCGTTGTCGGCACCCGGGCCGCCATGTTCGCCCCAGTGGCCGATCTCGGCCTGGTGGCCATCTGGGACGACGGCGACGATCTGCACGCCGAGCGCCTGGCCCCGTACCC
Source organism: Nonomuraea diastatica (assembly GCF_004349015.1). Lineage (NCBI taxonomy): Bacteria > Bacillati > Actinomycetota > Actinomycetes > Streptosporangiales > Streptosporangiaceae > Nonomuraea > Nonomuraea diastatica. The sequence continues at coordinate 11,549 of NZ_SMKP01000057.1, read as the reverse complement.
GCATGCCCGGGAGGTGCTCGGGCTCAGGGCGCACAGGACCGGCGCGGCGATGCTGATCGGCGGATACGCGCGCACCGCTGAGGCCACGCAGCTTATCGCCTCCCGCTGGGCCAGGCCGATCGTGGCCGCCCGTACGACGATCAGGAGCCTGGCCCCCCGCGTGCGCCCAGCGGGTGAGGACGCCGAGCTGGCCAGGGACCAGGCGGCGCGGCAGGCCAGGCTGCCGAGCATCGCCTGGCGGGCCCTGCGGGAGGGATTGGAGAGGGGACCGGTGCTGGTGCAGGTGCCGAGACGCGGCTACCTGCCCGCCCTGGCCTGCCGGCACTGCCGTGCGCCTGCCCGGTGTGTCCTGCCTCCCACCAGGACGGCCGTCTCCGCGCTCCCGTCGTCGAGTGAGAGGTCCCCCGGTTCGGCCATGGCGGGGGCGATCAGGCTCGGCGGCCCGGACCCCCGCACCGAGCCGTCCCCGGGAGCGCCGCCTGCTGGCGCGGGCCCGGTCAGCGGGCGGTCCCAGCCTGGTGGTCCGGGTCCGGCTGGTGGGCGGTCCCAGGCAGGACAGGCGACGGGTTCGGATCGGGGGCCGTCCCAGACCGGGTGGCTCGGCGCCGACGGCCCGCTCACCGCACCGTCCCGGCCCGGCGGCCCGCCCCAGGCCGCGCAGCCGGGCGCAGGCGCCCGCCGTGAGCACCCCGCCCGTCAGGAGAGCGAGCCCGGCCGGGCTGGAGCGACCGGAGCCCGCGGGGCGGGCGGGAGTGGGCCGCTGTGTCATGGTCCGCTGGCGCTCAGGGGCGGTCACGCCGCCCCCTACTGCCGCTGGTGCGGCCGGGTGGACGCGCGCTGGCGGTGCCCGTCCTGCGGAAGCCCCCGGCTGCGCGCCGTCGTCACGGGGGCCAGGCGTACGGCGGAGGAGCTCGGCAGGGTCTTCCCGTCCGTGCCGGTGCGCACGTCGGGCCGTGACGGCGTGCTGGCCACCGTGCCGTCCACTCGCGCGCTGGTCGTCGCCACCCCCGGCGCCGAACCCGTGGCGGAAGGGGGGTACGCGGCGGCCGTGCTGCTCGACGGGTGGGCGCTGCTCGGCAGGGCCGACCTGAGGGCGGCCGAGGAGGCGGTGCGCCGCTGGATGAACGCCGCCGCCCTGCTCCGCCCCGCCTCCGAGCTGGTCGTGCTCGGGGACGCCGCGCTGTCCGCCGTACAGGCACTGGTCAGGTGGGATCCCATCACGCACGCCGAGCGTGAGCTCGGCGAGCGGGCCGAGCTCGGCTTCCCGCCTGCGGTGCGGATGGCGACGCTCACGGGCGCGGCGAGCGCGGTCAGGCAGATGCTCGACGAGGTACGCCTGCCCCCCGACGCCCAGGTGCTCGGCCCCGTGCCGGTGGACGAGCCGGGGCAGGAACGCGCCATGATCCGGGTACGCCGGGCCGGCGGCGCCGCGCTGGCGGCCGCGCTCAAGGGCGCCAGCGGGGTGCGCGCGGCGCGCAAGACACCGGAGGTGGTGAGGGTGAGTGTCGACCCGCTCGACCTGATTTAAACCGTTTCCCCGATTCGCTCATCTCATGGCCAGCCGTTAGCGTGCCCCTGTGTCGATCGAATGGGTGAACCAGGCCATCGACGACCTGCGTGCCTGGGGGCGCTCGCGGGACGTCGAAGTGGACGCGGACGAGGTCCGCCTGCTCTGCGACTACGCCAGCGACTACCTCAACGTCAACGAGCTGGGTGACTTCACCCCTGAGACGTTCGATGAGCTGCTGCTGTCCATCTATCCGCGCAAGGTCATCGCGCCGCCGGAGAGCGCGCGGGAGACCGTGTCCGCGGCCCGCACGCTGGTGGCCTACCTCAGCGAGCGCGGCGCGATCGGCGAGGAGACGGCGGCGCTCATGCGCGGCAGGCTCGACGACATCGAGCCACGCATGCCGGAGGCTCTCGCCGACCCGGCCAACTTCGGCATGGCCAAGAGCCTCTTCAGCTCCATCGGACCCGAGTCGCTCGAGCAGTCGATCGCCATCCCGTCCGGCGAAGTGCCCGATCTGGGCGAGGCGCCCTGCGACTGCCCTGGCTGCACGCCGCTGCCGGCCGCCCGGCTGGCCTCCGCCGACGACCTGCGCGCCGGGCTCGCCGCGGTGCCGATGCTGGCCGAGCAGCCGCTGCCGGAGAGCGGCGGCGACCCGATGGAGGCGTGGGCGCAGGCGGTGGCCCGCATGCTGGAGCCGGGCACGCGGGGGGCGGTCACCGGCTCGGCCGAGCTCGACGGGGGCCTCTACGACCTGTTCGACATGCTCTACCGGCTCCAGGTGCGGGTCCCCGTCACCGTGATCGGCGACTATCTCGACGAGATCGCCGGCGACGGCGGGGCCGACCTCGGCGCCGTGCTCGACCGGCTGGCCTGGCACGGCATGATCGAGGTCACCGGCGACACCGCGGAGCTCACGCCGCTGGCGGTGTGGGGGTTGCGCGAGCACTACCTCTCGCTGGGGCTCGACGCCCCGCAGGCGTCCGACCTGGCCGAGGCCGACGCCCGCGGCCTCATCGAAGGGCTGCTCGAAGGCGTGCCCGCCGAGCTGGCCGAGGACGACATCAGCCGCTGGCTGACCGGCAGGGAGGCCGGCGAGGCCGCGGCAGAGCTGCTGGGCGCAGCCTCCGGCGCGCCCGCCGTGGCCCGCGGCATCGCGATCACCATCGTCGACCGGCTCGGGCCCGAGGCGGAGCCGCAGGTGCGCGACTATCTCGACGACCAGGAGCTGCGTCCGCACGCCATCCACTGGCTGGCCGCCAGGGGGCTGCCCGCGCCGCAGCTCACCCAGGAGGAACTGCTCTGGGTCAGCGTCGACATGCTCGCGCTCGCGATGCCGGCGGCCGAGGAGGACCTCGAGGTGTTCGCCGAGAACATGGCCGCCTCCGGCCCGCCCGCCCACATGATCGAGGAGATGTGGCGGGTCGACCACCCCGACGTCGTCGACGTTCTCGAGCTGCTCGGACGCTCCATACCCGACGGCACGGTCGCCAAGGCGGCCCGCAAGGCCGCGTTCAAAGCGCGATCCCGGGCCATCCGTTGAGTACGCTCATGTGACTCGTGTGCAGTAAGTTTCGTGGGTGGCCAACAATGTCTTCGACCTCGCCGAGCTGCGCAAGCTGATCGATGAGCAGCCCGCCGTGCCGTCACGGCCTCCTGTGGAGACTCCCGTGGAGCATGAGGCGCTGACGTTCCCGCCGGTCCTGCTGGCGCCCGACGCCGAGCTGGCCAGGGCGGTGCCCGCGGTCCCGCTGGTCGCCGACGCCATCAGGCTCACGAGCTGGACGGGCACCCGGCAGGTGACCGCGGAGGGGCACCTCGACGAGGCCGCCGCGCGGGCCGCGGCCGAGGAGCTCGGGGTGCCGGCCTCCCGGCTGCGCCTGATCTGGATCGTCGCCGTCAACACCGGGCTGCTGCAGATCCTCGGCGGGCGGGCCTCGCGAGGGCCGCTGTCGATGCAGCTCACCGTCGAGGCCACGCTGGAGTTCTGGGACGGCGTGGTCATGGATGTGCTCGACCGCGCCGACGAGGGCCTGACGGGCTCGGCCGTGGTCGACGGCCACCTGGCCGAGATGCTCGCCACGATCTACTCCGTGCGCTCGGGCGTCGCCACCGCCAACCTCGCCCGCGGCATCCTCCAGTCCCACGAGGTCGCCTGCGCGCCCGGCCCGGTCGAGATGCGCAGGCTCGCCGCGGCGCTGCCCGCCGAGCTGCTGGAGGCGCTGTCGCTGCTGACCTACTGCGGGCTCGTCGAGCAGACCGCCGCGGGCCGCACCGCGCTCACCCCGATCGGCGTCTGGGCCATCCGCCGCGACCTGCTGCGCGAGGGCCACGACGCGCCGACCGCGGCCGAGGTCGAGGTGTATGCCGACCTGTCCGCGGCCGAGCTGGTCGCCGAGCTGGTCAAGGGAGTGGCCACGCAGAGCGCCGTCGCGGGGTGGCTGGAGCGCCGCTCGCCCGAGTCGGCCGCCCGCGCCCTGGTCGAGATCGCCGCCTCCGGCACGGCGGGCCAGCGCGGCGCGGTGGGCGCGATCCTGGAAGAGCTCGGCCCGGAGGCCGAGCAGCCCGTCAGGGAGGCGCTCGGCGATCCGCTGATGCGCCGCTACGCCGCCTCGTGGTTGCACATCCGCGACCTCGAGGCGCCGGCGCTCAGCCCGGACGACCACACCTGGATCGCGGTCGACTCCCTGGCCGCGCTCATGCACCTGTCGGGTCACGCGGCCGGCCGGCTCGACACTCCCGAGCCCGGCGAAGACCTGATCAAGCTGGTCGGCGAGATGCCCGCGGTCGGTCACCCCGACACGATCGCGGTGCTCGACATGCTCGCCACCGCCCACGACGACCAGGCCGTGGTCAAGGCGGCGCGCAAGGCCGCGATGAAGGCCCGCTCGCTGGCGCACGACGGCCCGCGCACGACGGCCCCGCGCAGGTGAGCCGCCCGCCGCCGGCCGCGGCGGCGCGGGAGGCCTCTCGCAGGTGACATGCTCTACTAAACTGGGCTGATCCACATTCGAGAAACGGAGTGACCCCCTTGGCGATCCAGTCGATCCGGCTGTTCGGAGATCCGGTGCTGCGCACCCCGGCGGCCCCGGTCGTCGACTTCGACAAGGAGCTCCGCAAGCTGGTCAAAGACCTCACCGACACGATGATGGACGCTCCGGGCGCGGGCCTGGCGGCGCCGCAGATCGGCGTCGGGCTGCGGGTGTTCACCTACTACGTCGACGATCAGCTCGGCCACCTGATCAACCCCGACCTCGACCTGTCCCCGGAGATCGACGAGGAGGGCGAGGAGGGCTGCCTGTCCTTCCCCGGCCTGTCGTTCCCGACGCCGCGCGCCGTCCGCGCCGTGGCCAAAGGCTTCACCATGCACGGCGAGCCCGTCGTCCTTGAGGGCACCGACCTGATGGCCCGGTGCTTCCAGCACGAGACCGACCACCTCGACGGCATCCTGTTCATCGACCGCATGGACCCCAAGCAGCGCAAGCTCGCCATGAAGGCCGTGCGCGAGGCCGAGTGGAGCGGGTTGTCCGCTCCCGTGATCAAGGCCTCGCCGCACCCCACCGGCGGAAAGGCGCTCTGAGAGCATGCGACTGGTCTTCGCGGGCACACCTTCGACGGCGCTGCCGTCGCTGCGCACCCTCATCGACTCGCCCCGGCACGACGTGGTGGCGGTCGTCACCCGTCCCGACGCCCATTCCGGCCGGGGCCGCAAGGTCCACCCCTCTCCGGTGGCCGAGCTCGCCGAGGAGGCGGGCATCGAGGTGCTGCGCCCGCAGAAGGCCGGCGATCCCGCCTTCCTCGACCGGCTGCGCGCTCTCGAGCCCGACTGCTGCCCGGTGGTCGCCTACGGCGCGCTGCTTCCGCAGTCCGCCCTCGACGTGCCCCGGCACGGCTGGATCAACCTGCACTTCTCGATCCTGCCCGCCTGGCGCGGGGCCGCCCCCGTCCAGCACGCCATCCTGCACGGTGACGAGATCACCGGCGCGAGCACGTTCCAGATCGTCAAGGAGCTCGACGCCGGGCCCGTCTACGGCGTGGTCACCGAGGAGATCCGGGCGTCCGACACGAGCGGCGCCCTGCTGGAACGCCTGTCGGTCTCGGGGGCGGGCCTGCTCGCCGCCACCCTCGACGGTGTCGAGGACGGCGACCTGGAGGCCCGGCCCCAGCCGGCCGACGGCGTGAGCGTCGCGCCCAAGATCTCCGTCGCCGACGCCCAGGTCGCCTGGGGCAGACCCGCCCTGCACATCGACCGGCTGATCCGGGCCTGCACCCCGGGCCCCGGCGCGTGGACCGAGTTCAGGGGGCAGCGGGTGAAGCTCGGCCCGGTGCGGGTGCTCGCCGGCGAGCCGCTCGGGCCGGGGGAGATCGCCGCGTCGAAGACCTCGGTGCGGGTGGGCACCGCGACCGACGCGGTGGAGCTCGGCGACGTGCAGCCGCAGGGCAAGCGGCTGATGGGGGCCGTCGAGTGGGCCCGAGGGGTCCGCCCGGAAGGCGAAGAGAGCTTCAAGTGACCCTGCCCGACCGGCCCCGGTGGGGTGCCGGCCAGGCCGCGCGGAAAGTCTGAGGGCATGACGACCAGGGGGCACCAGGGGGCCGGCGGCAACCGTACGCGCAGGCCCCAGAAACAGAAACCGGCGCGCGACCCGGCCCGCAACGCGGCCTTCGACGTCGTGCGCGCCGTCGACGAGCGCGACGCGTACGCCAACCTGTTGCTGCCGCGCCTGCTGCGCGAGCGCGGGATCAGGGGGCGTGACGCGGCGCTGGCCACCGAGCTCACCTACGGCACCCTGCGCGGCCTCGGCACCTACGAAGCGATCATCGAGACGTGCAGTGACCGCGCGCCCGACCCCGATGTGCTCGATGCCCTCAGGCTCGGCGCGCACCAGCTGCTGCGCATGCGCGTGCCGCCGCACGCGGCCGTCGGCACCACGGTCGACCTCGTACGCCTGCGCATCGGCGCGGGTGCGGCCAAGTTCGTCAACGCGGTGCTCCGCAAGATCGGGTCCAGGACGATCGAGGAGTGGCTGCCCATTGTCGCGCCCGATCCGGCCGCCGACCCGGTCGGTCACCTCGCCGTCGCCCACGGACATCCCCGGTGGATCGTCTCCGCGTTCCGCGACGCGCTGGGCGGCCCTGAGGAGATGACCGCGCTGCTCGAGGCCGACAACGCCCGCCCGCTGGTGACGCTGGTCGCCCGGCCGGGGCGCAGCTCGATGGCGGAGCTGGAGAAGGCGGGCGCCGCGCCGGCCCGCTACTCCCCCTACGCCGCCTACCTGCGTGAGGGCGATCCCGGCCAGATCGCGGCGGTCGGCGAGACGCGCGCCGCCGTGCAGGACGAAGCCAGCCAGCTGGTGGCGCTCGCCCTGACCCGGGTGCCGATCGACGGCGACGGCGAGGAGCGCTGGCTCGACCTGTGCGCGGGCCCCGGCGGCAAGGCCGGGCTGCTGGACGCCATCGCCGTCCACGGAGACCTGGCGGGGCTCGACGCCGGAGTGCCCGTCGCCGGTCCTGGGCCTGTGGCCTTTCCGGGTGGGGCCCGGCTGCTGGCCGCCGACCTGCAGCACCACCGGGCGAGGCTGGTCTGGCAGACCACCAGGGACGCCTGCGTGGTCACCGCCGACGGCACCGAGCCGGCCTGGCGGGAGGGCGCGTTCGACCGGGTCATGCTCGACGCGCCCTGCACCGGGCTCGGCGCGTTGCGGCGGCGTCCTGAGGCGCGCTGGCGGCGCGATCCGGCCGGCATCGGCGACCTGGGCAAGCTGCAGCGGCGGCTGCTCGGCACGGCGCTCGACGCCGTGCGTCCGGGGGGCGTCGTGGCGTACGTGACCTGCTCGCCCCATCTTGCCGAGACCCGGGTCGTGGTCGGCGACGTCACGGCCCGCAGGAAGGACGCCGAGCAACTCGACGCGCGAGCCTACCTGCCGGGCGTCGAAGGCCTGGGGGAGGGGCCGCACGCCCAGTTCTGGCCGCACCGGCACGGCACCGACGCCATGTTCCTGGCCCTGCTGCGTAAGCGTCACTGATCGTTACGCGCGCCGTCCGCCCAGCTCACCGAGCCGGTACGGCGCGAATCCCGCCGCCGGGAGCGGCGCGCAGGGCAGGAAGGCGCGCGGATGGGACACGATGGGCAGGATGGATCTCCTGGACGAGTTGCACCTGGCGGAGCTCGGGCCGATCATCTGGCTGCAACAGTGGCCCGAGTGGGTCCTGCCGGTGATGGAGCTGGTGTCGGCGCTCGGCACCGACACCTTCTACCTGCTGTGCCTGCCCGTGCTCTACTGGTGCGTCAACCCCGCGCTCGCCCTGCGCCTCGGGCTCACGGTGATGCTGGCGGGCGCCACGAACGCGCTCGCCAAGCTCGCCTGGCACCAGCCGAGGCCATACTGGATCGACGCCCGCGTCCGCCCGCTGTCGCATGAGGGAGCGTTCGGGCTGCCGTCGGGGCACGCCCAGAGCGGCACGGCGGGCGTGGGCCGGCTCGCCTCGCTGTCGGGCGGGCCGCGGGCGTGGTGGGCGGCGGGCGGGCTCGTCGGGCTGGTGTGCCTGAGCCGGGTCTACCTCGGCGTGCACTTCGTCTCCGACGTCGTGACCGGGGTGCTGCTCGGGGTGGTCGTGCTGATGCTCGTCATGAGGCTGGAACGCCCCGTTACGGCGTGGTGGCGGCGGCAGGCGCTGTGGGCGCAGCTGGCCGCCTCCGCGGCGCTGTCGTTGGCGCTGATCGGCGCGGGGGCGCTCATCAACGCCCCCTACGCCGGCTGGTCGCCGCCCGCGGCGTGGAGCCCGGCCGGCGCCATCGACCCCGAGAACCTCGACCGGGTCGTCATCCTCGCCGGGCTGCTGGCGGGCACGCTGGCGGGCGCCTCGATCATGCACCGGATCGGCTGGTTCGACGCGGGCGGGCCGCCCGGCATGCGCGTCGCCCGCTGGCTGCTCGGCACGCTCGTCGCCGCGGCCGTCTTCTACGTGATGCGCGAGCTGCTGCCGCAGACCGGCGTCGTCCTGTATGCCGGGTACGCGCTGGTGGCGCTCTGGGTGCAGCTCGGAGCGCCGGTGTTGTTCATCAGGCTCGGGCTGATGTCCCCGGCGAGACGGGTGGGGGCCGTTCAATAGACTGGCGCATCATGGCCGTACAGATCTCGCCCAGCATCCTCGCCGCCGACTTCGCCAGGCTCGCCGACGAGGCCGCCGCCGTGCCCAACGCCGACTGGCTGCACGTCGACGTGATGGACTACCACTTCGTGCCCAACCTCACCTTGGGCCTGCCGGTGGTCGAGTCGCTGCGCAAGGCGACCGACAAGCCGCTCGACTGCCACCTCATGATCGCCGAGCCCGACCGCTGGGCGCCGCCGTACGCGGAGGCGGGCGCCGGCAGCGTCACCATCCACGCGGAGGCGGCGCGGGCCCCCGTCCGCACGCTGCGCGAGATCCGGGCGCTCGGGGCGAGGGCGGGCCTCGCGCTCAGCCCGGCCACGGCGGTCGAGCCGTTCGAAGACCTGCTGGGCGAGGTCGACATGCTGCTGCTGATGACCGTCGAGCCGGGGTTCGGCGGGCAGAAGTTCCTCGACGTGGTGCTGCCGAAGCTGCGACGGGCGCGCGAGCTCGTCGACAAGCACGGCGGGCGTGTGTGGCTGCAGGTGGACGGCGGGGTGACCGGCGAGACCATCGAGCGTTGCGCCGAGGCGGGCGCCGACGTGTTCGTGGCGGGCAGCGCCGTCTTCGGCGCGTCCGACCCCATGGCCGCCGTCGACGCGCTCAGGGCGGCGGCCGAGCGCGCCGGTTCGTGACATGAAGTGTCCGTTGTCTGGGTAACCATGCACTTATGGGCGACCATGGCATCTTCGGGCCCCGCTCGGTGACGTGGCGGGTGATGGGCGAGCCGATTCTACTGGTGGGCGGCATTCGCGCCCTGCTGATGCAGGGGCTGCATCCGCGGGCGATGCGCGGGGTGCTGCAGAACTCCGCGCTCATGGATCCGAACGAAGCCTGGTCGCGGTTCGTCCGCACGACCGAGTTCGTCCGCGTGCGCACGTACGGCACCCGCGCGGAGGTCGAGCGTGCCGGCCGCCGCGTACGCAAGATCCATGCCAGGCTGACCGCCCACGACCCCGACACCGGCACCACGTTCCACCTCGACGAGCCCGAAGCGCTGCGCTGGGTGCACGTCGGCGAGGTCGACTCCTACCTGTCGGTCGCCCGCAGGGCGGGGGTGCGGCTGACGGACGACGAGGCCGACACGTTCGTCGCGGAGTGGCGGCGGGCCGCCGAGGTCGTGGGGTTGCCGGCGGAGGAGGTGCCCGGCTCGGTGGCGGAGCTGCGCGCCTACATCGACGCCGAGCGGCCGGGGCTGCGCTTCGTCCCCGAGGCGGCCCACCCGCTGCGCCTGTCGCTCAACGCTCCGCTCCCGGCGCTGCTCACGCCGCTCAAGCCGGCGATGCCGGCGCTGACGCTGCTGGCGTTCGCCACGCTGCCGCGCTGGGCGAGACGGCTGTACGGGCTGCCCGCCACGCCGGTCGGCGACCTGTGGGCGACCGCCACGCTGCGGACGCTGCACACCGGGATCGGGCTGGTCCCCGGGCACGCACTCCACAGCCTGGCGGCCAAACGCGCGCATCGCATCATGGCAGCCTGAGGCGTTGACCAAGCGGTCGGTTGGTCATTGTGCCCAGGGTGGTCGCGCGCGCGGATCAGGGCATGGCAGACTGGTAGGTGAGAAGAGCTAGCGTGCTCCGGGGTCGGTGAAATTCCGAACCGGCGGTGACAGTCCGCGACCCGGCCGATGCCATCGGCCGGTTGACCCGGTGAAATTCCGGGACCGACGGTTAAAGTCCGGATGGGAGGAAGCGCGCGAGGTGTCCGGTGTCCCAGCCGGGCGCCTGCGTTGGTGCACGGGTGCACCATCGCACGTCCCCCGGGGCCCGCCGTGGCGAAGAGCTACTGGCGAGTAGGAGACCCGGGTGGAGACTCCCGAGCAGGACGCCGCGCACATGGCGCGCGCCATCGAGCTGGCCGGGCACGGGCGCGGCACCACCAGCCCCAATCCCGTCGTGGGCTGCGTCGTGCTCGACGCGGCCGGCGAGGTGGCGGGCGAGGGGTTCCACGCGTACGCCGGCGGGCCGCACGCCGAGATCGTCGCGCTGGCGCAGGCCGGAGAGCGGGCCCGTGGCGGCACCGCCTACGTGACCCTCGAGCCCTGCGACCACACCGGCAGGACGGGCCCGTGCAGCCGGGCGCTGCTCGACGCGGGGATCGCGCGGGTGGTGATCGCGGTGGCCGACCCCAGCCCGACGGCCGCGGGCGGGGCCGCGCGGCTGCGGGCGCACGGGGTGCCCGTGATGTCCGGGGTGCTCGCCGGCGCGGCCGAGCGGGGCAACGAGGAGTGGCTCACGTACGCGCGGCTCGGGCGTTCCCACGTGACCTGGAAGTTCGCCGCGACGCTCGACGGCAGGTCGGCCGCCGAAGACGGCACCAGCCAGTGGATCACCTCTCCCGAGGCGCGGGCCGACGTGCACCGGATGCGCGCCGCCGCCGACGCGATCGTGGCCGGCATCGGCACCGTCCTGGCCGACGATCCCAGCCTCACCGCCCGGGCGCCCGGAGCCGGTCGCGACGGTCCGGCCCGGGGCGTCCGTGCCCCGTTGCGGGTTGTGATCGACACCGAGGGCCGCACCCCTCAGCACGCCAGGGTGCTCGACGACCGGGCGCCCACGCTCGTCGCGGTGGCCGACGACGCCCGCACCGGCCTCAAAGCCGACCTGCTGCGCCTGCCCCGCCACGAGGACGGCCTCGACCTGCGTGCCCTTCTGCGGGAGCTGGCCGCGCGCGAGGTGGTCGGGGTGTTCCTGGAAGGCGGCCCCACGCTGGCCGGCTCGTTCGTCAGGCAGGGCCTGGCCGACCGGGTGCTGGCCTACGTGGCGCCCGCGCTGCTCGGCTCGGGAAGTGCCGCGCTCGGTGCGGCGGGGGTGGGCACGATCGGCGAGATCCACCGCCTGACCTTTGATGACTTTTCCCTTATTGGGCCGGATCTTCGGTTGATCGCCCGGCC
>NZ_SMKP01000473.1:0-446 GCF_004349015.1 Nonomuraea diastatica | reverse complement strand
CCGCGGGCGTCAGGATCAGCGACGACGAGTACACCCTGCTGTACGGGCCCGTCCTCGCCCGACTCTTCCTCGACCGCGGCCCGGTCACCGACGCCTTCATCGACGCCGTCGTAAGCCAATGGCTCACCACCCTGCAGCGTGCGGGCGCACCGCAGCCGAATGATGGCGGCGGCCCGACGGGCATCTGACCGCAGCCCGTCGGCCATGAGGCCAGCCACAGATCGGTCCCTCCCTGCCCTTCCTCGTCACTTCGTGGGAAGACCCGTTCAGCGCAACGAGGATGCGGCCCCAGGCCGGCATGACGGTCAGAACTGTTACGCCCGCGTTCCGCAGCTAATTCATGATCCAGGGCATGTTCGGGCCTGAACCCGCAGGTCAGCGCGGTCTGGCCTGGTGGAAGCGGCGGAAAGCCCTAGTGACACGACTTTGCCGATAACCCCATCACG
>NZ_SMKP01000472.1:0-447 GCF_004349015.1 Nonomuraea diastatica | reverse complement strand
GCCGAGCGGCGTCTCGACTCGCACCACGCCCTCGCCGTCGCGCGCCCGGGCCAGCTCCGCGACCGGGTCGAACCCGTTCCGCCGCATCTGCAGCGGCAATTCCGGCATTTGCGTCATCATCTGTCCACCCGTTCTGCGATTGGTATTCAGTGTCCTTGTGCGGTGTGAACTGCGGCCCCAAGGTGGTGCGCCCGCTGGCGGACCGCCTCGGCAGGCTCGCGGTCGCCCTTCCCGGCAGGGGGCCACCGCGCGCCGGCCGGCCTTGGGCCGGGTGCCCTCGCGGTGGGCTTCGTGTTCTTCGTTCCGCTGTTCACCCGGCTTTTCGCTGGGCGTTCGGTCCCTCGAACACGCCGAGCTGCCGCATCTGCGACATGACATCGACGACCGCCCAGGTCTCGGCGACCCGCCCGTCGGTGAAACGGGCGATGAGGATCTCCTTGTACGTGA
>NZ_SMKP01000056.1:0-53605 GCF_004349015.1 Nonomuraea diastatica | reverse complement strand
GGGCCAAGGTGCCGGAGCGGGGGCTGGCGGGGCAGGCGGCACTCGTGCGTAAGATCATTCACGAACGCGACGATCGTCACACAGGTCACACGTAAAGCACTAATACCGATATTTCACCCTAACTCCGCCTATATCGTTCTAACACTGGAGTGACAGGAAATTCGCTGAATTGTGATCTCTCCTTGGGGAAATGATCCTCCCGGGGCCCGCGACGCGGAAAGGAATGACCCCGATGGGCCATGTCGCCTGAAGGGTCTTCGCCGTAACCTCGAAGAGGGTGTGGGCTGCGGAAGGAAAGGACGACGCGGTGGGGCACAACGACCTGGACTCTCGGGTCCACGACCGTGTCGCGTTGGACGAGATTGCGCTCTACGCCGAGGTGCTCACCGCCGTGGCAGTCAGTGAACGGCGGCTGACCTTGGACGAACTCGACGACGCGCTCGGATTGCGGACTTCAGCGAGTCACTAGTAAAGATCAGTAAATTCTGGCCCCGGGAACCGGGTTCCTGACTCCAATGAGTCGGGGACGAAGGTTTCCGGGGTTTCACATAACTAGTCATCCCGCCACCCCGGTCTCCTACGTACGGACGATGTCTCATTATGTACGGACTAGCCTCCGTCCGTCCCCTACGAACGGACCAGGCGGGCGATCGCCGCCGAGGCCTCCTTCACCTTCGCCTCGGCCTCAGGGCCACCATTGTTGATCGCGTCGGCCACGCAGTGCGAGATGTGCTCCTCCAGCAGCCCCAGCGCCACCGCCTGCAGCGCCCGGGTGGCCGCGGAGACCTGGGTGAGGACGTCGATGCAGTAGGCATCGTCGTCCACCATGCGCTGCAGGCCCCGGATCTGCCCCTCGATCCGCCTGAGTCGTGTCAGATAGGCCTGCTTGTCTCCGCTGTACCCATGCATGCTTCTACGGTACCCGTAACCCGTATCGGCGGGCCGTGCCGGAAGACCTCACCGAAGGCCGGCGATCAGTTTCTCCCACTGGTCGGCGACCTCGTCGGCCGCATGGCGCACAGCGGTGTCGAGCGCCCCCGCGGCGAGGGAGCGCCGCCTGCGCTCGTCGTCGATCAGCGCCAGCAGCGCCACCGCGAACGGTTGCGGGTCGGCCTCGACGTCGGGCACCAGCACCCCGTTGTAGCCCGTCGCGACGAACTCCTTCGCCCCCCTGGCCCCTTCGAGCGCCACCACGGGCACCCCGCAGCCCATGGCCTCCAGCACCGTCATGCCGAGGTCTTCGCCCCGCGAGGCGCTGGCCACGATCGACGCCTTGGCGAACTCGCCGGCCAGATCGGGCGTCGTGCCCATGAAGTAGACGTGGTTGTGCAGGTCGAGCTCGCTGACGAGCGAGCGCAGCCGCCGCTCCTCGGGGCCGCCGCCGTAGAGCCGCAGCGCCCAGTCGGGCCGCTTGTCCACGATGACGGCGAACGCCCTGATCAGCCGGTCGTACGCCTTGACCGCCACCAGGCGCCCGCCGGCCGCGACGATCCTGTTGTCCATCCGTGAGCGCGGCCACGGCCCCGCGGGCAGCGCGTCCAGCAGGGCGTGCACAGGCGGCCCGCCGGCGAGGAGCCTGGCCCATTCCTCCTGGGCGGAGTCCGTGGCCGTCACGACGGCGTTCAGGCGCGGGTAGAAGCGTTTGACGGGACCCGGCACGGCCGGCCGGCCCCATTCCCTGGCGATCTTGAGGATCTCGCGCGGCGCGTGCCTGGCCGCCTGGACGCTGAGCCCCGGCCTGGTGGTGATCAGCACGTCGGTCTTGAGGTTGCGCAGCACCCGCCAGAGCGCCACCTCGGTGCGCACCTGCCCGTGCGGCAACAGGTGCCTGACCCCCGGCCTGGCGTCGATCACGCTGCGCATGGACACGCCGGGGTCGACGGGGAAGAACGGTTTCTCCTTATGCCGCCTGACGCTGATCACCTCGACGTCGTGGCGCTCGGCGAGGGCGGTGGCGAGATTGAGCGTGGCGCGCACGTCGCCGCGCATGCCGTAGGCGGACGTGAGGACCAGGCTGACCTTCATCCGCCCACCTCGATGCGCAGCTCGTCGTCGGAGGTGTAGCAGGGTCTGATCGGTACGCCGTCGACCGTGGCTGACGGATAGTGCAGCCGGCGTCGTTTGCCGTCGACGTCGTCGAGCCGCGCGCCCAGCTTCATCGGTGTGGCCACACCCTCAACCTGGAGCGCCGGCTCCCAGATGCCGAAGACCGCGGAGCCCGCGAAGCCTGCGGGGGTCGCGTCCTCGTCGAGGTCGGCCGCCAGGACGTCGACGAGCGAGACGGCCGCGTGGAAACGTACGCCCTGCACGGTGGCCGTGGCCGACACCCGGGCGCTCGTCTGCCGGCGATCGAGGGTCAGCATGGCCTCGTGGCGGCAGTCGTCATCCTCCAGCCCGGTGTAGGCCAGCAGGCCCATCACCTCGAAGCGGCCCTCCCTGAACCAGATGGCCCGCACCTCGGCCACGGGCTCCGCTTCGGAGATCTTCAGCGCCAGGTAGCCGTTGCGGGTGCGGTAGGAGCGGTAGGCGAGGGTGCGCCTGCACAGCGCGTACGCGTCGAGGTGGTCGAGTGAGAAGCCGGGATCGACGCTGCGGAGCCTGACCCGCTTGCCGTCGCGGCGCAGATAGGCGTCCCAGCGTCCGGCGCTGAGCTCCAGCGGCGCGAGCGAGACCGCGAGCGTGGCCTCGCGTGCCCGCGCGCCTGGCGTGCCGAGCAGCACGTCGCGTTCGACCCCCGTGGTGCGGTGCCTCAACACCAGTTCGGTGCCGTCTTTCAGTGGTTCGTCGATGGCGAGCCGGAGGGAGAGAACGTCGGCCAGAGTGACTTCGGCGTCCGTCACCACGACGCCCATCACGAGCCCCCTCCCCGTCGAATAGAGCCATGCGACGTTGAGGTTACCGTGATTTTCCCGTTATGTGGATGCCAGATTTGCTGTTCCTCACCCCTATTGACGTGCGAAACTCCTCCACAAGGGCTGTGGAGGAGTCCGACATGGGGTGGTCAGGAAGCACCCTTGACCGATTTGATCAACAGCTGCGCCACGTCCACCACTTCGAGCGACTCCTTGGCCTCACCACTGTTCTTCTTCTCGCTGATGGCGTCGCCGAGCATCACCATGCAGAACGGGCAGGCGGTCGAGACGGTGTCGGGATCGGTGGTCAGAGCCTCGTCGACGCGCTCGGTGTTGATGCGCTTGCCGATGCGCTCCTCCATCCACATGCGGGCGCCGCCGGCTCCGCAGCAGAAGCCGCGGTCCTTGTGGCGGTGCATCTCCTGGGTCTTGACGCCCGGCACCTTCGCCATGATGTCACGGGGCTGGGAATAGACCTTGTTGTGGCGGCCGAGGAAGCAGGGGTCGTGATAGGTGATCTTCTCCTCGATCGGCGTGACCGGGGTGAGCAGGCCCTCGTCCACCAGCTTCGCCAGCAACTGCGTGTGGTGCACGACTTCGTACGTGCCGCCCAGTTGCGGATATTCGTTGGCCAGGGTGTTGAAGCAGTGGGGACAGGTCGCCACGATCTTCTTCACGCCCGCGTCGTTGAGCGTCTCGATGTTCTGCTGGGCGAGCATGTTGAACAGATATTCCATGCCGAGGCGCCGGGCGGGGTCGCCGGTGCACGCCTCCATCGGGCCGAGCACCGCGAACTTCACGCCCGCGATGTGCAGCAGCTCCGCCACGGCCCTGGTGGTCTTCTTAGCCCGGTCTTCGAGCGCGCCCGCGCAGCCCACCCAGAACAGATATTCGGCGTCGGCGGGCATCTTGTCCTCGACCACCTCGATCTCGATGGGTTGCCCGTCCACGGAGGTGAGCTCTTCGATCCAGTCGGCCCGCTTCATCTCGGACATGCCCCACGGGTTGCCCTTGTTCTCCAGGTTCTTCACCATCACTCCCGCCTCGGACGGGAACGACGACTCCACCATCACCTGGTAGCGGCGCATGTCGAGGATGTGGTCGATGTGCTCGATGTCCACGGGGCACTGCTCGACGCAGGCGCCGCAGTTGGTGCACGACCAGAGCACGTCGGGATGGATCACGCCCTCCTCGCCCACCAGCGGCTTCTCCAGCAGCGCGAGCACGTCGGTGTCGCTGTGGTCGGGCTGCCCGGCGGAGGCGGCCATCAGGTAGGGGGCCGCCTTGAAGGCGTGGTCGCGCTGGTCGAGGATCAGCATCTTCGGCGACAGCGGCTTGTCGGTGTTCCAGGCCGGGCACTGCGACTGGCAACGGCCGCACTCCGTGCAGGAGTAGAAGTCGAGGAAACCCTTCCACGTGGTGTCGGCGATCTTGCCGCGGCCGAGCCGCTCGGGGTCGAGGTCCTCGTCCTCGAAGTCGACCGGCTTGCCGTCGACGCGCATCTCGACCGCCGCGCCCATGCCGTCGGGGCGGCGGGAGAAGAGCACGTTGAGCGGCGCGGTGAAGATGTGCAGGTGCTTGGAGTTCACCACGATGACCAGGAACACCAGCATGAAGCCGATGTGCAGGAGCAGCGCGATCTCCTCCAGCAGGGTGCTCCCCGGCAGCACGTCGCCGAGCGCGAGCGAGACGAACGCCCCCGAGGTGTAGGGGAGGTTGCCGTTGGCGGCTGCCGCGCCGCGGGCCAGGAAGAGCGTCCAGATGATGTTGAAGATCATGAACAGGACGAGCCACGCGCCGCCGAGGTGGGAGCCGGAGAAGCGGGAGTCGCGGCCGAGCGCCTTGGGAGAGTTCCTGACCCTGATGACCGCGAAGGCGACCAGGCCGAGCAGGCAGGCCACCGCAATGAAGTCCTGCACGAAGCCGAGCACGCCCCAGGTGCCGATGAGCGGGATGTGGAAGTCGGGCGTGCCGGTGATCGCCCCCTGGATGATCGCGCCATACGCCTCGACGTAGACGGTCAGCAGGATGAAGAACGCCCACATGACGAAGAAGTGCGCGACGCCCGACGCGGTCCACTTGAGCAGCTTCTTCTGCCCGAACACCTCGACGAGCTGCGCCTTGACCTCGTCGGCCACGTGTGTCCTGGCGTATTCGACGCGCTCGGGCGCAGGCGGGCCCACGGTCGCGAGCTTGTACAGGAACAGCACCCGGCGGCCGGCGACGGCCACCGCCAGGACGGTCATGACAAGCCCGATGATGGCTACCCAGAGCACGGGGTCCTCCCACAGACGACGTTGGCTGTCAGCGTACGGTCACCCGCTTCACAGCCCTCCACTGCGATCCTACTGCCGGGTAACTTTGCCGGGGTACGCGACATACCCTATGGTCACCGCCGTCGACAGAACAATGCTCTATTCTGTGAAGTACCTCTGGATCGTCGGCGCGAGCAGCTCGACGAGCTCGTCATGACCGGCGCTCGCCAGCGGCTCCAGCTTGATCACATAGCGCCCCATGATCACGCCGAACATCTGGGCGAACGCCGCCTCGATCCGCAGATGCGGCACCCGCAGCCGGTCGGCCACCTGGAAGAGCAGCGCGTTCGAGATGAACTCACGGAACATCACGACCGCACGGTCGTTGGTCATGGCCGAGCGAATGAGCGCCACCATCGGCTCGCGGGTCTCCGGCTCGGCGGTGACCTCAAGGATCATCCGGACGAGCCGCTCGCCGATCTCCTCGCGCGGGCCGGCGACCAGCACGGGGACGACGATCTCCGGGGTGATCGGCAACTGCATGGCCGCCGCGAACATGCCCTCCTTGGTGTCGAAATAGTGGTGCACCAGAGCGGGGTCGACCTTCGCCTCCCTGGCGATGCCGCGCACGGTCGCCTTGTCGAACCCCTTCTCCGCGAACACCTTCCTCGCCGCCGCCAGGATCTCGCCCCGCGTGTCGGCCGAACCCGGCCTGCGTCCAGGACGGCGTCTGGCCGTCGACTCCTCCGAGGCCTTACCTCGCGTCACCGGCCCACCGCCAGGTAGACCCGCATCGGCACGGACAGCACACCCTCGGGGAACACCTCGCGCAACTCGGCCCGCTGCCTCTCGACCAGCTCATCGGCCCGCCGCGGCGACAGCGCCGCCATATAGGAGTGGGAGCGCAGGCCGAGCAGGAAGTCCTCGATGCCGACCAGCCTCGTCCACGGGATCCACCGCTCCTCGATCACCTCGAAGGCCGAGGCGATGGGCGGCGCCGACCACCGCTCGACCGCCGGCCCCCAATAGGCCGGCACCTCCTCCGCCAGCCGGGCTTCGTACGCGGCCAGCCACTCGGCCTGCGCGGCGTGGGCGAAGTTCCAGCAGCCCGCGATCGTGCCCCCGGGCCGCAGCACCCGTCTCGCCTCGGCGATCGACGCCACCGGGTCGAGCCAGTGCCACGACTGGGCGAACGTGACCAGGTCGGCCACGCCGTCGGCCAGCGGCAGGGTGTTGCCGTCGGCCAGCAGGGCCGTGACAGGCGCACCCTCCTCGCCGCTCGTCCGCGACACCAGCCTGGTCAGCATCCCGGCACCCGGGTCGATCGCGATGACGTGCGCGCCACGCGCTCTGAGCGCCCGCGTCATGATGCCGGTGCCCGCGCCCACGTCGACCGTGGTGGCGCCGTCGAGATCGACGCCGGACACCTCCATGAGCGCGCGGTAGAGCTCGTCGGGGTAGCCAGGCCTGCCCGCGTCGTACGCGTCGGCCACCCGGTCGAACACCCGGCCCAGATCCTTGATCGGCCCTGTGTTCACGTGGAAGCCGCCAGGTGCAGCCGGGCGAAGGCCAGCGCCTCGGCGAGATCGTCGATGCGCTCGGTGCGGCTGGCCGCCTTGCGGGTGTTGATCTCGAGCACGACCAGCCCCGAATAGCCGTTGCCCGCCAGGCGTTCGAGGATCTGCGCGCACGGTTGGTTGCCCCTGCCCGGCACCAGGTGCTCGTCCTTGTTGGTCATCCCGAGGCCGTCGGCCAGGTGCAGGTGGGCGAGCCGGTCGCCGAGCTTGACGGCCATCTCCATGGCGTCGGAGCCCGACACGGCCGTGTGCGACAGGTCGAGCGTGACCTGGGGGAAGGCGTAGTCGATCGGATTCCAGTCGGGAGAGTAGGGGACGACGTCGTTGCCCCTGGCGCGCAGCGGGAACATGTTCTCCACCGCGAAGGTGACGTCGGTCTCCTCGCGCATCCTGGCCAGGCCGTTCTCGAAGTCGCGCGCGTAGTCGCGCTGCCATCGGAACGGCGGATGGACGACGACCGTCGAGGCGCCCAGGCGTTCGGCCGCCTTCTGCGCCTTGACCAGCTTGGCCCAGGGATCGCGCCCCCACACCCGCTGCGTGACCAGCAGGCAGGGGGCGTGGATGGCCAGGACGGGCACCTCGTAGTGCTCGGAGAGCCGCTCGATCACGTCGATGTCCTGGCTCACGGGGTCGGCGCCGACCATGACCTCAACGCCGTCGTAACCCAGGCGCGCGGCCAGCTCGAACGCGTCTGGAGTGCGTTCCGGATATACCGAAGCAGTGGACAATGCGATCTTCGCATTGGGCACGCGGATGACATCAGCCACGTTGCCAGCCTAAGCTGGTCACGCCGATCTGGCGCGTGAGCCCAAGAGGCGAGCCCGCGACGGGCCACGTCCGGCGGTCGCGAAAGCGCCTCTGGCACGTTGCGCATGCGCCTAGCGTTGGACCATGCCACGGATAGCGAAAGGCGCGATCCCGAGCCCGAACATCTGGAACGCGCCGCAGGTCTACGAGCTGGAGAACCGCGCCGTCGACCCCGAGGGCGCGGCCGACGCGGCGATGCGCGAGCTGCGCCCCTGGGACGGCGCGACCGTGCTCGACATCGGCTGCGGCACCGGCTACCACCTGCCGGTCCTGGCCGCGGCGGCGTCCGGCGTCATCGGCGTCGAGCCGCATGGAGACCTGGCCGCGCTGGCCCGCCGCCGCTGCGCCGGCCTCCCCAACGTGGCCGTGCACGCCGCCGCCGCCCAGGACCTGCCACTGCCCGACGCGAGCGTCGACGTGGCGATGGCGCGCTGGGCGTACTTCTTCGGCCCCGGCTGCGAGCCGGGGCTGCGCGAGTTGTCCCGGGTGGTACGCCGCGGCGGCGCGGCCTTCGTGCTCGACCTCGACGCGACGCGCGGGTCGTTCGGCCGCTGGTTCTCGCACACCGTACCCGCCTACTCGCCCCGCGACGTCGAGGCGTTCTGGGTCCGGCACGGCTGGCAACGGCGACCGCTCGACCTCAGGATGGCCTTCGAGCGGCGGGCGGACCTGGAGGCGGTGCTGCGCATCGAGTTCGCACCCGGCGTGGCCGAGCAGGCCATCGCCGAGACCCCGGGCCTGGAGATTCCCTATCCGAACGTGCTGCGCTGGCGCCACTTCTAGGACTTGACCTTGACATCGGCGTCAATGTTTACCGTGGTCGTATGCGCATCGGAGAGCTGGCGGAACGCACAGGAGTGAGCCCGCGCTCGCTCCGCTACTACGAGAAGCACGGCCTGCTCAGCGCCCGTCGCGCGGCCAACGGCTACCGCGACTACGGCGAGGAGGACGTCAGGCTGGTCTCCGAGATCAGGGCACTGCTCAGCGTGGGCTTCACGCTGGAGGACACCCGGCCGTTCCTCGACTGCCTGCGTCGCGGGCACAGCTCGGGCGGCTCGTGCGCCGAGTCGGTCGAGGTCTACGAGCGCAAGCTCAAGGAGATCGACGAGGAGATCCGCGCCCTGCTCGCCCGCCGTGCCGAGGTGGCCGCCCAGCTCGCGCAGTCCTGTCCGGGTTGCTTCGTGAAGGGGTAAAGATGATCACAGTGACCACCGACAATTACGAAGAGCAGGTGCTCAAGAACGACAAGCCGGTCCTGGTGGAGTTCTGGGCCGATTGGTGCGGGCCGTGCCGGATGGTGGGCCCCGTACTGGAGCAGATCGAGGCCGAGCACGGGCTGACGATCGGCAAGCTCGACACCGACGCGCACCCCGAGATCATGGCCCGTTACGGCGTGATGGCGGTGCCGACGATGGTGTTGTTCGAGAACGGCGAGCCGGTCAAGCAGATCGTGGGTGCCAAGCCGAAGCGCATGCTGGTCGCGGAGCTGGGCCTGGCGTGAACCGTACGGCGTCCCGCACCCTTCGTGGTGGGCGCGCGGCAGGACGCCGCCGCCGGGGCTCGAAGATTGTCGGCCCCTGCCGCTAGCCTGCTCCGCATGGCCAAGACTGCCTCGAAACCCGGATACCGCTGTGCCGAGTGCGGCTGGCGCACCACGAAGTGGGTCGGCCGGTGCGGCGAGTGCCAGGCGTGGGGCACGGTCGACGAAGAGGGCGCCCGCGGCGTCAGCGTCGTCCAGGCCGGCGCCACCACCGCGCCCGCCCTGCCGATCGGCCAGGTCAAGGCCGAGGTGGCGGCGGCCCGCACGACCGGCGTCGCCGAGCTCGACCGGGTGCTCGGCGGCGGCCTCGTGCCGGGCGCGGTCGTGCTGCTGGCCGGTGAGCCGGGCATCGGCAAGTCCACGCTCCTGCTGGAGGCCGCGGCCCGCATCGCCGAGCGCGAGACGGTCCTCTACGTGACGGGCGAGGAGTCGGCCGCCCAGGTGCGCCTGCGCGCCGACCGCATCGGCGCCATCCAGGATCGCCTCTACCTCGCCGCGGAGACGGAGCTGTCGGCCCTGGTCGCCCACGTGGACAAGGTCCAGCCCACCATGCTGGTGGTCGACTCGGTGCAGACCGTGGGCTCCGCGCAGGCCACCGGCGTGCCCGGCGGGGTCACGCAGGTCCGCGAGGTGGCGGCCAATCTCGTGCGCCTGGCCAAGGAACGCAACATGGCCACGGTGCTCGTCGGCCACGTCACCAAGGAGGGCTCGATCGCCGGCCCGCGCACGCTGGAGCACCTGGTCGACGTCGTGCTCAACTTCGAGGGCGACCGCCACTCCAGGCTCCGCATGGTGCGTGCGATCAAAAACCGGTTCGGCCCCACCGACGAGGTCGGCTGCTTCGACCTGCACGAGCGGGGCATCGAGGGCATCACCGACCCGAGCGGCCTGTTCGTCTCCAGGCGCAGCGAGCCCGTGCCCGGCACCTGCGTCGCCGTCACGGTCGAGGGCACCCGCCCGCTCCCCGCCGAGGTGCAGGCCCTGGTCGCCCGCACCGACGCCCAGCAGCCCAGGCGCACGTCGTCAGGGCTCGACACCTACCGCGTGCAGATGATCCTCGCCGTGCTCGAGCGCCGGCTCAACGCCCGCCTGGGCGGGTGTGACGTGTTCACGGCCACCGTGGGGGGCATCAAGCTGGCCGACCCCGCCGTCGACCTGTCGATCATGCTCGCCGTCGCCAGCGCCGCGGGAGACAAGCCGCTGCCGGCCGGCCTCGTGGCACTCGGCGAGGTGGGCCTGGCGGGCGAGTTGCGTCCGGTCAAAGACGTCCGCAGGCGGCTGTCCGAGGCGGCCAGGATGGGATTCAAGCGCGCCCTCGTGCCCGCCGGATCCCTCGAAGAGGGCGGCCGCCGGCGTAACGGGCAGCGTGCTCTGGTGCCTGTGGGGCCTGTGGCGTTCGCACCCGGTTTCGAGGTCGTCCAGGCGGAGAACGTCTGGGACGCACTCACACACGTCACATAGCGCGGCTAAGCTGGGCGTGACCGATCGACACGGGGGTCAGGTGGATAGGAGTCTTGACGACCGTCGTCGCGAAGCCCTGGCAGCTGTGGCCCCAGGCACTCCGCTGCGCGACGGCCTGGAGCGGATCCTGCGCGGGCAGACCGGCGGGCTGATCGTGCTCGGCTACAACCGGGTCGTCGAAGAGGTCTGCAGCGGCGGGTTCGAGCTCGACGTCGACTTCTCGGCCACCAGGCTGCGCGAGCTGGCCAAGATGGACGGCGCCATCGTCGTGAGCGACCACAAGATCGTGCGTGCCGCCGTCCACCTCGTGCCCGACCCCGCCATCCCCACCGACGAGTCCGGCACCCGCCACCGCACCGCCCAGCGCGTCGCCCGGCAGACCGGCCTGCCCATCATCGCCATCAGCAAGTCGATGCGCATCATCGCCCTCTACCTCGACGGCATCCGCTACGTCCTGGAGGAGTCGGCGGCCATCCTGTCCAAGGCCAACCAGGCCCTGGCCACCCTCGAACGATACAAACACCGCCTCGACGAGGTCTCCGGCACCTTGTCGGCCCTGGAGATCGAAGACCTGGTCACGGTCCGCGACGTCGCCGCCGTTGCCCAGCGGCTCGAGATGGTCCGGCGCATCTCCGACGAGATCAAGGGCTACGTCGTCGAGCTGGGCACCGACGGCCGGCTGCTGTCCCTGCAGCTCGACGAGCTCGTGGCCGGTGTCGACTCCGAGCGGGAGCTGGTCATCCGCGACTATCTCCCGGCGCCCGCCGGCCGCCGCCAGCGCCGACTGATCGAGGCCCTGCACGACCTCGACAAGCTGTCGGGCAACGAGCTGCTCGACCTCTCGGTGGTCGCCCAGGTGCTCGGTCACAACGGCACCGACATGCTCGAAACCCCGGTGAGCCCCAGGGGTTTCCGCCTGCTCGCCAAGGTGCCCCGCCTGCCGGCCACCGTGGTCGACCGCCTGGTCAACCACTTCGGCGGGTTGCAGAAGCTCCTGGCCGCCAGCATCGACGACCTGCAGGCGGTGGGCGGCGTCGGGGAGTCGAGGGCGCGCAGCGTACGCGAGGGCCTGTCCCGCCTCGCCGAGTCCTCCATCCTCGAACGTTACGTCTGACCGTCGGCCACGCGGGCGTGGGCCGGGAGGGCTCAGCGACGCATGGCAGGCGCTCCTAGCGGAGGTGGAAGATCCCCTTGCTGCTGCGGAGCTTGCCCATGCGCACGGTGGCCACGTACGTGCCCGGCAGCGCGGCCGCCGGTGTGGCCTTGCAGTCGGCGTTGGAGCGGCGGCGGTCCCATTCCAGCGACCGCACGTAAGGCACCCCCCGCTGGAGCTGCTCGACCTCCGTGCCCGCCCCGCTGACACAGTCGGCGTTCGACCAGATCCGGTCCGCTCCCGAGGTGATGCGGATCTCCATGGCGCGCGGCCCCACGTCGGCCGTGCACATCACGGGCCCGGTGTTGACCAGCGTGACCAGGAAGGTGGGCCGGGCGTCGCCCGCGTAGATCTGCTCCTTGCCGCTCTGGAGGCTGAGCACCAGATCTTCCTCGACGCAGGGCTGGCCTGGCTTCCTCTGCCCGGCGGTGGGGCTCGGCGTGGCGGTGGCGGTCGGAGTCGGCGACGGGCTGGCCGTGCCCAGAGCCAGCGTACGCAGCCCGGCGAGCAGCGGATCAGCGCTGGGCGTGGGGCTCGATGACGACTGCGCGCTGGACGTACGGCCCGGTCCGCTGCCACCGCTCGAGCACGCCCACGCCACCACGGCCACCACGACGAGAACCGCCACCAGCACGCTCATCCGACGCCGCCAGTAGACGTCACCGCCGTCGCCGCGCATCGAATCCGGGTCCATCGGGTTCGCGCGGTGCTCCCCACCTGCTTCACCAGGTGGAGGACCCCGCGCTCCCTCCCTTCCGATCTGGTCGGTTCCTGTGGTCGTTGCCTTGCTGGTCGTGAGAGTCGGAGGTGGGTGTGCGCAGGTCGGTCGCTCACTTCCCCGTTGCGCCCCACCAGCGAGCGGGCCGCCGCGCTCGAGCAGTGTGTGAGGGCTCGTCCTTCGCCAGGCCGCGGAAGCGGCTCAGCGAGAGGCCTCTCCCTTCAGGGAGCGGAGGAGCCACAACGCTCAGCATGGTAATTGTCCAGCCACGAAGAGTGACGACACGCCGAAGCCTGCGAACTCGGCATACGCTTGACCGCGTGGTTGAGCCGAACCTCCTGCACGCCCCCGTTCTCGACTGGTACGCCGACAACGCCCGAGACCTCCCCTGGCGTGCCGCCGACGCGACGCCGTGGGGCGTGCTCGTCAGCGAGATCATGCTCCAGCAGACCCCGGTCGCCCGTGTCCTGCCCGTCTGGCACGAGTGGATGGACCGCTGGCCCACCCCCAAGGCACTGGCCGCCGAGCAACCCGGCGAAGCCGTACGCCATTGGGGCCGGCTCGGCTATCCGCGCCGGGCGCTGCGGCTCCACGCGTGCGCCAGGGCCGTCGCCGGGGAACACGGCGGCGAGGTGCCGTCCGACCACACGACCCTGCTGTCCCTGCCCGGCATCGGCGAATACACCGCCGCCGCGGTCGCCAGCTTCGCGTACGGCGGCCGCCATGCCGTCCTCGACACCAACGTCCGCAGGGTGTTCGCGCGTGCGGTGCGCGCCGTGCAATATCCGCCCACGGCCACCTCCGCGGCGGAGCGGCGGCTGGCGGAGTCACTTCTGCCCGAGCTGGACGCGCCCCGCTGGGGCGTGGCGGTGATGGAGCTCGGCGCGCTGGTCTGCACGGCCCGCACCCCGCGCTGCGCCGACTGCCCGATCACCCACCTGTGCGCCTGGCGGCTGGCCGGCAAGCCGCCGCACGACGGTCCCGCGCGCAAGGGCCAGACGTACGCGGGCACCGACCGCCAGTGCCGCGGCCGCCTTCTCGACGTGCTCAGGTCCGCCCACGGGCCGGTCCCCAAGGCGGCCCTCGACGCCGTGTGGGACGACGCGGTCCAGCGCGAACGCGCCCTGGACGGCCTGGTCGCCGACGGCCTCGCCGAACCCCTCGACGACGGCACCTACCGCCTCCCCCACTCCTGACCGCCCCGGGCCACCGGGACGTGTTGTTACCGAGCCCAGGGCGGGACGGTGCGTTCCGTGCCCTTGGGGGCCAGGTCGCAGGCGTCCGGCGCCGACACGCCGCCGGGGTTGTAGACGTGGGCGCCGGAAGGCGCGGCGACGATCGAGACGAACCCGCGCTCGGGGTCGGCGGTCATCTGCCTGCTCGCGCCGGCGGGCAGCACCATGGTGTCCCCTACGCCGACCTCGAACCGCTCGTCTCCGAGCGCGACGACGGCCGAGCCGTCGAGCCACGTCCACACCAGCTCGGCGTCGAACGCGTGCACCGGTCCCACCATTCCGGGGCGGGCGTCCACCCGCCACACGGCCTGCTCCGCCCCTCCCTGCGACGGCGAGGCGAGTGTGGTCATGACGCCGTTGGGCGTCTCGATCCTGCGGGATTCCGCGGACAGGACGATGGTCATGGGAAGCACCCTCCTCAAACGATCCACGGCGGGACGCCGTAGTCGGCGCCGATCTCGGCCAGAGCCCTGGCGCCCGCCGGGGCCGTCACGACGGCGGTGTAGCCGTTGCCGGGGTCGGCGAGCACGCGCCTCACCGTGTGCGCGGGGAAGACGACGGTGTCGCCCGCCGCGGCCTCGAACCGGTCACCGCCCAGTTCGACGACGGCCGCTCCGGCCGTCCAGGTCCACACCTGTTCGCTGTCGAAGTCATGCACGGGCCCGTGCACGCCCGGCTTGGCGTCCACCCGCCACAGGGCTCGCGAGGCCCCTCCCTGCGCCGGCGAGGCGAACGTCGTCATGACCCCGCCAGGGGTCTCCGACCGCCGCGCCTCGGCGCTACGAATGACAGTCACGTCCTGAAGCTCCTAAGATAGGCAACTACGTTGTCCATATAGTCAATCAGGTTGTCTATCATGTCAAGCGACGCCCCCGGCTTCGAACTTCCGCTCCGCCTGCTGCTCGCCTTCAGGATGTTGATCGACGAACTGCACGCCGAGCTGGCCCGCCAAGGCCACCCGGACCTGCGGCCCATGCACGGGTTCGTCATGCAGGCGATCGGCCCGCGCGGCACCACCGCCGTCGAGCTGGGCCGCGTGCTCGGCGTCTCCAAACAGGCCGCGGGCAAGACCATCGACACCCTCGAACGCGTCGGCTACGTCGAACGCACCACGGATCCCCACGACACCCGGCGCAAGATCGCCCGGCTCACGCCGTACGCGATGGACGCGCTGAACCGCTCGGCCCGCATCTTCGACGACCTCCGCGCCCGCTGGGCGCACGAGCTCGGCGAGGACCGGCTGCACGCCCTCGAAGCCGACCTGCGGAAGGTCACCCCGGACGGCCTCTGGCGCCTGGACATCCCCGGCTGGTTCGGCTCCCTCTGACCGGCCACCCCTCCAGGCCGGACGCAATCCACCCCACCTGTCCGGCCCGGGCACGACCCGCCATCCACGGGTGGGTGCGGCGTCAGGGTCTGACCCGACCTCCACCACCCCGGGCCTGCGGCCCGGCTACCCCCTCGAACGCGCCCCGTCCGCCCGAACGCGGGCCGGGCTCGCCCTCAGGCACGGCCCTCGACCAGCTTCGCTCCACGACGCGGGCGCTCGACAAGGTCCACCCCGCGGCGCGGGCCGTCAACCAGGTTCACCCCCGCGGAGCGGGGGGTCGGCCAGGTTCGCTCCGCGGCGCGGGCGCTCGCAGCTCCCTAGGCGGCCAGTTGCAGACCCAGGCTGGTGAGGTTCGTACGGGCCCAGGCCAGCTCGTCGGCGAGCAGCGACACCAGCGCCCCAGGCCCCTTGGCCCGCCCGGGCACCATCAGGTTGTGCGTCTCCACCTCGATGTGCGCGCTCCCGCTGACCGCCCCCGACAACATCGCCGTCAGCGTGTCGTGCAGCACGGCGCCCGTACTGCTCGGCGTCTCCCCCGTGTGGCTGTGCACGTGCCCCAGCTTGACCACCGGCGCACCGGCCTCGGCCAGCCCCTTGAGCGCCACGCCGGGCTCCTCGGCGCCGCCGGCCAGGTGGCAGGCGTCCAGGCACACGCCCAGGTGCTCGGAGTCGATGCCGCACACCCGCTCCAGCGCCTGCTCGGTCGTCTCCAGCACGCACCCGGGCCACGGCTCGAACCCGACCCTGATCGTCTTGCCGGTCACGCTGTAGATGCCGCGCAACTCGCGCGCCAGCCGTTCGAGCCGGCGCGTGGCGATGGAGTGCAGATCGGCGGGCCAGTCGCGGCGCCACCCGATCGGGATCGTCGAGATGCTGCCGAACCGTACGTCCTCGGGGAGCAGGAACGCCAGGATCTTGGCCAGCGCCATCGTGTAGCGGTAGCGCTCGGGCTTGGCCCAGTCGGGACCGGGCACCTCCTGGTTGCGTCCGCCGGCGCCGTTGAGGCTCACGACCTCCAGGCCGCGCTCCTCCAGCGAGCGGCGCAGGCGTACGAGCTCGATGCGGTCGGCCGTGAGGTGGTCGGCGACGGCCGGCGACAACCACAGCCCGATGCCCATCCGTTCGACCCCCAGCCGCTTGCGCACGGGCACGGCGTAGCGAGTCAGGTGGGCGATCAGGTTCTCCAGATCCTCAGCGGGGTGGACGCCTGCGTTGTAGGCGAGGTGAACGAGCGTTCCGTCATCGTGACGCAGGCGCATCGGTTTCCTCCAGGCTTGCGTTGTGTCTTCCCGTCGCCCGCCTTGGACGTGCGAACCCTGTGAGCATGCCTGCCGACGGGTGGCGAGCGCGTCCGCCCTGAGTTGACTTCGTCCTACTCCCGAGGGAGCAGTCACCATCAAGGCGAAGCTCTACACAGTGTAGTACTACTTCGCGTGGCGAAACACCCGGACTCATGAAGATTGGGCAACGACCGCGGATCTTACGGGGCACGTCACGCTAGAGGTGCGGTCTGTCACACCGGGCCGGATGGACGATCTCGAGACCCTTCCCAGGCTCCGGATGGTTCATCGTGCCACTGAGCGGCAACCACCCGGGCCAGGGCAGGGTTGAGCGGCGCCACCCCGGCAAGCCCTTAGACGGCGCCTCAGCGCCGACGACGGGCGCCCACGCGAAAGCCCCCGCGTGGAGCGTCATCCACGCGGGGGCTTTCGGAGAACCGGACGTCAGCGCTGGATCGGCGCTGCGATCGCGGCAGCCGAGTCGGGCACCTTCGATGCGGACTCGCCCTTGAAGACGAACGTGGCGTCGTCGCCCTCGCCTTCGGTGGTCACCTTGACGACCTGCCCCGGACGGAGCTCGCCGTAAAGGATCTTCTCCGACAGGGAGTCTTCCAGCTCGCGCTGGATCGTACGCCGTAGCGGACGGGCGCCCATGACCGGGTCGTAGCCGCGGTCGGCCAGCAGCTGCTTGGCCTCGGGCGAGACGTCGAGCCCCATGTCGCGGTCCTTCAGCCTGGCGTCGACCTGGTTGAGCATCAGATCGACGATCTTGATGATCTCGTTGGGCGTCAGCTGGTGGAAGACCACGATGTCGTCGACGCGGTTGAGGAACTCGGGCCGGAAGTGCTGCTTGAGCTCTTCCTGGACCTTGGACTTCATCCGGTCGTAGTTGGAGTCGGCGTCGTTGGACTTCGCGAACCCGACCCCGATGCCCTTGGAGATGTCACGGGTGCCGAGGTTGGTGGTCATGATGATGACCGTGTTCTTGAAGTCGACCACGCGGCCCTGGGCGTCGGTCAGGCGACCGTCTTCCAGGATCTGCAGCAGCGAGTTGAAGATGTCGGGGTGGGCCTTTTCGATCTCGTCGAACAGGACCACGGAGAACGGCTTGCGCCGCACCTTCTCGGTGAGCTGGCCGCCCTCTTCGTAGCCGACGTAGCCGGGAGGCGAGCCGAAGAGCCTGGAGACGGTGTGCTTCTCCATGAACTCGGACATGTCCAGGCTGATCAGAGCGTCTTCGTCGCCGAAGAGGAACTCCGCCAGAGCCTTGGACAGCTCGGTCTTACCGACGCCCGAGGGGCCGGCGAAGATGAACGAGCCGCCGGGACGCCGCGGGTCCTTCAGGCCGGCACGGGTGCGCCGGATGGAGCGCGACAGGCCCTTGATGGCGTCGTCCTGGCCGATGATCCGCTTGTGGAGCTCGTCCTCCATGCGGAGCAGGCGCTGGGACTCCTCCTCGGTCAGCTTGAAGACCGGGATGCCGGTGGCGGTCGCCAGGACCTCGGCGATGAGCTCCTGGGTGACCTCGGCCACGACATCCATGTCGCCGGCCTTCCACTCCTTCTCCCGCCGCTCGCGCTTGAGCTGGAGCTGCTTCTCCTGGTCGCGGAGGGCAGCGGCCTTCTCGAAGTCCTGCGCGTCGATCGCGGACTCCTTGTCGCGGCGGACGTTGGCGATCTTCTCGTCGTATTCGCGAAGGTCCGGCGGCGCGGTCATCCTGCGGATGCGCATCCTGGAGCCGGCCTCGTCGATGAGGTCGATCGCCTTGTCGGGAAGGTAGCGGTCGCTGATGTAGCGGTCGGCCAGCTGCGCGGCGGCCACCAGCGCGTCGTCGGTGATGGACACGCGGTGGTGCGCCTCGTAGCGGTCGCGCAGACCCTTGAGGATCTCGATCGTGTGGCTGAGCGAGGGCTCGGCCACCTGGATCGGCTGGAACCGGCGCTCCAGCGCTGCGTCCTTCTCGAGGTATTTGCGGTATTCGTCGAGCGTCGTCGCGCCGATCGTCTGCAGCTCGCCGCGGGCCAGCATGGGCTTGAGAATGCTGGCGGCGTCGATCGCGCCCTCGGCGGCGCCCGCACCCACGAGCGTGTGCAGCTCGTCGATGAACAGGATGATGTCGCCGCGGGTGCGGATCTCCTTGAGCACCTTCTTCAGGCGCTCTTCGAAGTCACCGCGGTAGCGGGAGCCGGCGACCAGGGCACCGAGGTCAAGCGTGTAGAGCTGCTTGTCCTTCAGCGTCTCGGGCACCTCGCCCCTGACGATCTTCTGCGACAGGCCTTCGACGACGGCGGTCTTGCCGACGCCGGGCTCGCCGATGAGAACGGGGTTGTTCTTGGTCCTCCTGGAGAGGACCTGCATGACCCGCTCGATCTCCTTCTCGCGGCCGATGACCGGATCCAGCTTGCCCTCGCGGGCCGCCTGGGTCAGGTTGCGGCCGAACTGGTCGAGCACCAGGGAGGTCGACGGGGCCGACTCCTGCGGGCCACCCGCGGCGGCCGGCTCCTTGCCCTGGTAGCCGTGGAGCAACTGGATGACCTGCTGCCTGACACGGTTGAGATCGGCTCCAAGCTTGACCAGCACCTGGGCGGCCACACCCTCACCCTCACGGATGAGTCCGAGCAGGATGTGCTCGGTGCCGATGTAGTTGTGACCCAGTTGCAAAGCCTCACGGAGCGACAGCTCGAGGACCTTCTTGGCCCGCGGGGTGAACGGAATGTGCCCCGACGGAGCCGACTGGCCCTGGCCGATGATCTCCTCGACCTGCTGGCGCACACCCTCAAGGCTGATGCCGAGGCTCTCCAGAGCCTTGGCGGCTACGCCCTCACCTTCGTGGATCAAACCAAGAAGAATGTGCTCAGTGCCGATGTAGTTGTGGTTGAGCATCCTGGCCTCTTCTTGGGCCAGGACGACAACACGCCTCGCTCGGTCGGTGAACCTCTCGAACATCTCGTCGCTCCTCACAGAGCGGTCAGTCAGGCCGGTAAATCCGGTCCCGTCATCCCGCATGCTAGCCCTGGCTCGGCGAACCGTGCCCACTGCCGCTGACACGCTCTATAGCAGACACGTTCCCCGGGAGCAGGGCGTTCACCCTCCATCCAACTACCGTTCGGGGGTGACGTGTTCCCGATACGCCGCAAGCGAACGATGTTTAGGACGCTTCACGGAAGCGGCTCGAATTTGCCGCCGCACCGTATCCGGATCACCACGATCGGCCATCGAACGTCAGGGGCGAAGCCGACCGGGGCGCCACTTCACCTGCGCATCTCAGATGCCGCGTACGTATCTGTTACGCAATCATCCTATGTCCCGACGCAATGCTTGGCCAACCGCCCGTGCTACGCCCTGAGCACAACGGCCACGCGCCGCACTCCGCACACACAGTAATGCGTCATCCGGTCAGCTGGGTTACCGATCTCATCTCGCATCATGAGACACTGCACCGCGGCACTCGCGCCATTCGCGCTCATCCCCGCCGTCGCGGGCCGGCGGCATTCCGCGCGCCCACCACACTTCGTGATGGCCCGGCATTGTGCGCACATGCTCGCGGAAGCGGATTTGTGAGGCGTGCTCATGCTCGCGGGTTATGCCCCGGGCATGAGCACGCCGCGCATCTCCAGGAAGCGGCTTATGGTCAGGGGCCACGCAACGTGTACGGCGGCGTTTTGCGCGGATGTCCACACCTCCGTGCCATACGGGGTTTCCGGCGCCGGCCACGAGTCGAGATCGCGGTTAAGGCTACAGCGCGTGAAGATCGCCGCCGGCCTTTAGGTGCCCGGATTTCCGTCGTGGCGCGTTCCATGAGCGCGACGCTTGTCCGTGACGGTAGGCGAATGACGCGGCCCGCGGGCAATCCGGGCGCCTCGCGTCGAGAAGCGTACGTTGAATGGGGTATGGCCACGCGGCGCATTCGGACACGCCGGGCGTGGCGCCATCACATATGGAGCGTCTCATCGTGGAAACGGCGCCGAGAGCCGGACCGAACACGCGACCAAAACGCCCGCATATGGACGGGTCAGTCGATCATCATCCGGGCCGTCCCGCCATTCAGAACGGCCCGGACACGATCATGCGCTTATGGCGGTCGCCGGGGTCCTAGGCGAACGGCATAAGCGCATGGTCGAGCAGCGGGCTCTCCTAGTGAGCCTGCTCGTACTTCTCGACGACGGTGGAGGCGATGCGGCCTCGCTCGCTGACGGGCAGGCCGTGGGCCTTGGCCCACTGCCGGATCTCCGAGCTCTTCTCGCGGCTCATCGCGCGGTTGCCGCCGCGGCCACGCCGACGCGTGGTGACGGCACCGGCCCTGCGCGCGTGCTGCACGAAAGGCGTGAGCGCGTCCCTCAGCTTCTTCGCGTTAAGGTCGCTGAGGTCAATCTCATAGGAGGAGCCGTCAATAGCGAAGCTGACCGTCTCATTGGCCTCGCCCCCATCGAGGTCATCGATGAGAATCTCCTGGATCTGCTTGGCCATCTACGCAATCCTTTCGCGGAGCATTGTTTCATTCGCCAGCCCAAACATATACCCGGAAAGGCGTGGAGACAATTCAGCGCTACGGGGATTCGGCTGACTAGCCGATCAGTTCTGGCCCTCGGCCTGATCCTCACGGTTTCGCCGGTCGCCAAGGGCCTCCGACCGGACCAACTTCACGACGCCAAAGATGAAGGCGCCGCCCACCACCACCGGGGGGATGAGCGCTGACAATACGTCTGTAAGGGCTTCCATTCGTCCTCGCCTCCACGGCTGACGGGGTTTCGGGGCGCATTAAGCGCGCGGAGCGCCTCCAGGAGGAGCGCTGCGGCCCCTCATGGTGCGCAAGGCGACAACCGCCCGCACCCGACCATAGCGGCACACAGATGCCCTATGTGTCGCAGGGACACCAACATCCAGCAACCCGGACGCCCCATAGCCTAATGCCAGTCTCTCCAGGCTCCTTACCGGATCATGCGAAAATTTTGCGAAAAGACATCCGTGCAGGTGCGGATGCCTCAGCGAAGATCTTTAACCACGCGGGTTCCGGCTAGCCTGTCATGCGGCCCACGCTCCAGCGGCTTGTCGATCAGGATGAGCATACCGACGCCGAACAGCAGCATTCCCGCCACCAGATTGGCCACCGGAATGCCCATGAGCACGACAGGGCCCGGATAGACCAGGGAGCGTTTGAGCAGAGCACGGGCCGGAACACCCCGCGGCTCCAGGCGGATCCGCATGATCGCCTTGCCGAACGTACGCCCGTGCCGCCAATGCGCCCACCAGTCGTAGCCCGTATAACCCAGCCCGGCGGCCGCCCAC
Organism: Nonomuraea diastatica; assembly: GCF_004349015.1. NCBI lineage: Bacteria > Bacillati > Actinomycetota > Actinomycetes > Streptosporangiales > Streptosporangiaceae > Nonomuraea > Nonomuraea diastatica. The sequence continues at coordinate 32,111 of NZ_SMKP01000056.1, read as the reverse complement.
GCGAACACCCCGGGCAGCCGGCCGTCGAACACGTCCATCATGCCGACAGTCCGGAAGACAGCCCATAGCGCAATGAACAGAATGTAATAAACGATGCCGAAGACGAGCGCTTCAATGAGCCGGGCAGCCAGTCGTTCCCACCATTCCGCGGGCACTGCGTCCGCCCACGGCGACGTCCCGGCCATAACCCTCACCTCGCGTCATCGACGGCTCAGAGCCCTACATTCCGCACCTACCCTCACATACAAAACAGAGGCCGACGGGAAGCCGGCCCCTGTTTCGTGGTTCTGCCGATTACTTGATCTTGACCACCACGGTGTTCGCGAACTTGTCCGCGAACGTCTGCTGCAGCGGCTTGTCCCAGAGCATCGAAGCGCCGTTCAGGCCGCAGATGAGGCCCGCCAGCATCGTGCCGAACGGCAGGAAGTAGAGGATGTAGGCGCCCCAAGTCACGCCGGCCCGCTTGATGGCGGCGTCACCAGGCAGGCCGCCAGGGGGCATCATCTGACCCACCGGCACGACCTTGATCCCCATGATCATCTTGCCGATCGTCTGACCCTTCATCTTGTGCATGAGGAAGTCGTAACCGACGTAGACGGCGGTGAGGACGATGGCCAGCACGATGTTGAGCGCGAACGAGCCGAACATCCCCGAGGTGGCGCCGCTGGTCGAGTCGTAGCTGACCAGGAACAGCGTCGTGAACAGGAGGGACACCACGAACATCACGACGCCGAACAGGACACCGTCGACGAGGCGCGCCACCAGACGCTGCCACCACTCCGCCAGCGGGGCGGGAGCCCCCGGCGGCTGCACGCCGACCGGGCCGTAACCCGGCTGGCCGTAGGGAGCCTGGCCGTAACCGGCCTGCTGTGGCTGCCCGTAGGCCTGGCCGTACTGCTGGTCGCCGTACTGCTGGCCGTAGCCGGGCTGGGCGTAACCGGGCTGGGACTGCTGTGGCTGTCCGTAGCCCTGCTGGCCGTACTGCTGCTGCTGCCCGTAGCCGGGCTGGGACTGCGGCTGCTGACCATATTGCTGGTCATACTGCTGACCCGACTGCGACTGCTGGCCATATTGCTGCTGGTCGTACTGCTGGCCCGACTGCGGCTGCTGGCCATATTGCTGCTGGTCGTACTGCTGGCCCGACTGCGACTGCTGGCCATATTGCTGCTGGTCGTACTGCTGGCCCGACTGGGGTTGCTGACCATAGCCCTGCTGTTGCTGACCATATTGCTGGTCATACTGCTGACCGGACTGCGGCTGCTGGCCATATTGCTGCTGGTCGTATTGCTGGCCCGACTGGGGTTGCTGACCATAGCCCTGCTGCTGACCGTACTGCTGGTCGTACTGTTGCTGCTGGCCGTAGCCCTGCTGCTGGCCGTAACCGGGCTGGGACTGCGGTTGCTGGCCATAGCCCTGCTGCTGCTGACCATATTGCTGGTCATACTGCTGGCCGGACTGTTGCTGCTGCCCGTAGCCCTGCTGCTGACCGTATTGCTGCTGGCCGTAGTCGGGCTGGGACTGGGGCTGCTGACCGTACTGGGGTTGCTGGCCGTAGCCCTGCTGCTGACCGTACTGGGGTTGCTGGCCATAGCCCTGCTGCTGACCGTACTGGGGTTGCTGGCCATAGCCCTGCTGCTGCTGACCATAGGGGGGCTGTTGCCCGTAGGCGTCGTCCGCCCGGTAGCCGACCACAGTGACGTCGGGGTCGGGCTCGCCGGGGTGGCGGCCCGGAGCCTGCTGGCCGGAGTGGGGAGGCGCAGCGTTCTCGCCGGATTCGTCCTGTGGGTACGGCGGCTGTCCGGTGCTCACCGTGTCACCTCGCTTCGAGTGCGCGCGTGGCACGTGTCAGGACACATGCCTGTGCTGCCCAACGTATCGACATAGGTATCAACAATCACCTTTCCATGTGGTCAAGGTCCGCGTCACCCGATGTCAGATGGAGCAGCATGCGGGTGTTGCCCAGGGTGTTCGGCTTGACGTGTTCCAGGTCGAGGAACTCCGCTACACCCTCGTCATACGAGGCCAGCAGCTCGGCGTAGACCTCGGGCGAGACGGGCGTGCCCTGGATGCGGCGAAAACCATGCCTCGCGAAGAAGTCGACCTCAAAAGTAAGACAGAATACACGCTGCAGACCAAGATCTTTGGCCTGCTGGATCAGCGCTGAGACGATCCGGTGGCCGACTCTCATGCCGCGGCATTCGGGATCGACCGCCACCGTGCGGACCTCTGCGAGGTCCTCCCAGAGCACGTGGAGCGCGCCACAGCCGACGACCTGCCCGCCGCGCTCGGCCACCCAGAACTCCTGTACGTCTTCGTACAGCGTCACCGTGGCCTTTTTCAGGAGCCGCGGGCCCGCGCCCGCATAGGCGTCGACCAGGCGCCTGACCCCCCGCACGTCAGGCGTGCGCGCACGCCGGACCACCACCGCGGTCTCGGGCACAGTCAGTTCGGCCACCTGCTCCATGGCTCTCCAGAGTACAGATGTCATTACGGCTCGGACCTAACTCACATGTCTCCGCCCATCCTGTTACATCTCGTGGCCGGGCGAGCACGACGTCGCGCCGGGCGACCGTTCGGGAGGAAGCACCACATTCAGTCACTCCTGCGCGACTGGCACCGAGATCACCTTGTGACCCTTCAGTTGTGAAACCTCTACAGAGTTGGCAGTTCTGGTTGAGCAGGAACCCGGAGTGCATTAGTGTCCAGCGACAATGTTCCCCGCGTGTCGCGCGCGGGGAGGCACGCTCAATTCCCTCAGGGAAGCCGGGGACCCGCCGGTGGCGACCGCCATCACGGGGTGAATCCGAGTTTTTCGGTAGGGCTGCTCCGGCCCGAACCCGTCAGCTAACCCGGTAGGCGTCGATGAGAGGAGCCTGGTTGGTGAAGCGCACGTTCAACCGTGGGAGGAAGTCGGCGGGCAAGCACGCCCGCCCTCCGGAACGCGCCCTGTTGCGCCAGCGAATCGGTGTGGCAAGTCTCACAATCACCGCGCTGCTGCTCTCGGTTCCCACCGGCCCGGCGTACGCCGACCCCAAGCCCTCGCTCAAAGACCTCGCCTCGCGGGTCGAGAAGATGCACACCGAGATCGAGACGCTGACCGAGCAGTACAACGGGCAGCGGGAGAAGCTGAAGACGGCCAAGAAGGCCGCCGAGGCCGCACAGAAGACCCTGGCGGCCAGCGAGACGGACCTGGCGGCCAAGCGCGCCAAGGCCGTCCTGCTCGCCCAGAACGCCTACATCACGGGCGGGCTGAGCCGGGCGCTGGCGTTCACCTCCTCCGACGACCCCTCCGACTTCCTCGACCGCGCCGCGACCACGTTCGCGATCGAGCAGCGGCATGGCGAGGAGCTCGACCAGCTCACCAAGGCCAGGAAGGCCGCCGAGCGCGCCAGGGCGGGCGCCAAGTCGCGCATCAGCGAGGTCGAGAAGATCGTCAAGGACCTCGACGCCAAGCGCGGCAAGATCAGCAAGCTGGTCGCCAAGGTCGAGAGCAACCTGTTCAGGCGGGCGCTGGGCGAGGCCGGTCGGCCCGGCACCCGCGCCACACGCGTCAACCTGCCGATCGCCGGCAGCGGCAAGGCCGCGCAGGCGGCACGATGGGCGCTCACGCAGCAGCTCAAGCCGTACGTCTGGGGGGCCGAAGGCCCCGGCTCCTACGACTGCTCCGGCCTGGTGATGGCGGCCTACCAGCAGGTGGGCATCTCGCTGCCGCACTACACGGGCAACCAGTGGACGGCCGGGCGGCACATCTCACGCGACGAGATGCGTCCAGGCGACCTGGTGTTCTTCTACAGCGACCTGCACCACGTGGGCATCTATCTGGGCGGCGGCATGATGGTGCACGCCCCTCGGACGGGTGATGTGGTGCGGATCGCGTCGATCGAACGGCGGCCGTTCGCGGGCGCGGTGCGCATCGCCGACTGAACTGAACCCGGTGAGGGGCCCCATGATCGGTGCCGCTAGATCAGCTGGCGGCGTGCCGCCCATGCCACGGCCTCGATCGCGGTGGCGACGCCGATGCGGTCGCAGATGCCGCGCAGCCTCCGGCGTACGGTGCGGCTGCTGATGTCCAGTCGCCTGCCTACCCGATCGACCGTGACTCCTCTGGCGAGTTCCGCCAGTAACGCCAAATCCGCATGGCTCAGCTCAACGCCTTCAGTGAGCACATCCATCGGGAGCCCTCCCCCCAACAGCAGGCCTGGACCCTCTTAGCCAGGCCACAGCCGCTCCTCGCAGACGGTAAACGCATTATGGAAAGGTCGTCAAGCACGACAGTCGCCGCACTTGACCAGCAGTATTGACATGATCCGCCGTATGTGACCGAGTCACGTGTGCCAGCGAACTTCGCCGCGCGACGTACGGTCCGCACGCCCTTTCGGCCATGCCCGATCCGGCGCCGATCGGGGCGTCCGGCGTCCCGGGTTTTGATCCCTCCGGCGCACGATTTACTGCATGATCCATACGTACAGCGGCACGCGCAGCCGCTCTTCACCACGGGCGGCGGCCCGCGAGTCACCTTATTTCCGGACCTGGGCGAGCGGCACCGTCATGGTGGACACAACACTGCCGAACGTCCCCCAGGAAACTCCGGACACTCGCGCGCCCCTCGCCCGCGGTCTTGACCCGAAGCTGACAAGCCCGGCCCTGATCCCGGAACAGGACGGCCGATCGTCCGTCACCGTTTCACGGCACAGGCACGAGCCCGCCAGGCTCACCCGCTCGCGCGGGCTCCCGCCGCAACCGGTGCGGCGGGATGCCACGTGGCCCTCAGTGGGTGGGCTTGACCAGGGGGAACAGGATGGTCTCGCGGATGTTCCTGCCGGTGAAAGCCATGATCATCCGGTCGATGCCGGCGCCCATGCCACCCGTCGGCGGCATCGCGTATTCGAGCGCCTGCAGGAAGTCCTCGTCGAGCTGCATGGCCTCCGGGTCGCCGCCCGCGGCCAGCAGGGACTGCTCGACCAGGCGGCGGCGCTGCTCGATGGGGTCGTTGAGCTCGGAGTAGCCCGTGCCCAGCTCGGTGCCGAACCCGATGAGGTCCCACTTCTCCGTCACCAGCGGGTCGTCGCGGTGTTGCCGGGCCAGCGGCGAGGTCTCCAGCGGAAAGTCCATGACGAACGTGGGCTGGATGATCGTGTGCTCGACGATCGCCTCGAAGAGCTCCTGCACGAGCTTGCCCGCGCCCCACTTCGGGTCCCAGGGGATCTCGCGCCGGTCGGCGACCTTACGCAGCTCTTCGAGCGAGGTCGAGGTCGTGATTTGCTCGCCGACGGCCTCGGACACCGCGCCGTAGAGGGTGACGCGCGGCCACTCGGAGATGCCCAGGTCGACCTCGACACCGTCGTGCACGACCACCGAGGTGTCCAGGGCGGCCACGACGGCCTTCTGGTACATCCGCTGCGTCAGATCGGCGATGCCGTTGTAGTCGAGGTAGGTGCCGTAGGCCTCGACCATGGTGAACTCGGGGTTGTGCGTCGAGTCGGCGCCCTCGTTGCGGAAGTTGCGGTTGATCTCGAAGACCTTCTCGATGCCGCCGACCACGAGCCGCTTGAGATAGAGCTCGATCGCGATGCGGAGATAGAGCTCCATGTCGTAGGCGTTGATGTGGGTCTTGAACGGCCGGGCCGTGGCGCCGCCGTGGATCGGCTGCAACATCGGCGTCTCGACCTCGAGATAGCCCTCCTCGTGCCAGAAGTCGCGCACCGCGCGCACCGTGGCGCTGCGGACCCTGGCCATCTTCCTCGACTCGTCGTTGACGATCAGGTCGACGTAGCGCTGGCGGACCCGCGCCTCCGGGTCGGTGAGGCCGACGTGCTTCTCCGGCAGCGGGCGCAGGCACTTGCTGGTGATCTGCCAGCTGCCGGCCAGGACGGACAGCTCGCCCCTGCGCGAGGTGATCACCTCGCCGGTCACGCCCACGTGGTCGCCCAGGTCGACGTCGTGCTTCCAGCGGGCCAGCGACTCCTCGCCCACCTTGTCGAGCGAGATCATGACCTGCAGGTCGGCGCCCCCGTCGCGGAGCGTGGCGAAGCAGAGCTTGCCGCCCACGCGGTTGAGCATGACGCGCCCCGCGACCGAGACCGTGTCACCGGTGGCGATGTCGGGCTCCAGGCCCTGGTATTTCTCCCTGACCTCGGCGTTGGTGGCCGTGCGTGGGAAATTCACCGGGTAAGGGTCGACGCCCTCGTTGCGAAGGCGGTCGAGCTTCTCCCTCCGGATGCGCATCTGCTCGGGTAGTTCGTCGCTCACAACAACAAAGGGTAGGGGATCCGGCGAACCGCAGTGACTCGTCCAGGTCTCACGCCACGTTGCGGTGGTAGATCAGCCGCAACCCGATGAGGGTCAGCCACGGCTCGTGCACGTCGATCGAGCGCGACTCGCCCACGACCAGCCCCGCGTGCCCGCCAGTGGCCACAACCGTCACCTCGTCGGGGTCGTCGGCCAGCTCCGCGGCGATGCGCTCGACGATGCCGTCGACCTGGCCGGCGAAACCGTAGATGATGCCCGCCTGCAGGGCCTCGACCGTGTTCTTCGCGATCACCGAGCGGGGACGCACCAGCTCGACCTTGTGCAGTTGCGCCCCGGCGGCGGCCAGCGCGTCGACCGAGATCTCGATGCCGGGCGCGGTGACCGCGCCGACGTATTCGCCCTTGGACGACACCGCGTCGAACGAGGTCGCGGTGCCGAAGTCGACGATGACGCACGGGCCGCCGTACTGGTCGATGGCCGCCAGCGCGTTGACGATGCGGTCGCTGCCGACCTCCTTGGGGTTGTCCATGCGTACGGGGACGCCGGTGCGGATGCCCGGTTCCACGATCACCGCGGTCACGTCGCCGTAGTAGCGGCGGCACATCTCGCGCATCTCGTTGAGCACGCTCGGCACGGTGGAGCAGATGGCGATGCCGTCGATGTCGGCCCCTTTGAGCAGCGGCGACTGCGTCAGCAGACCCTGCAGCACGACTGCGATCTCGTCGGCGGTGCGGCGGGCGTCGGTGGCCAGCCGCCAGTGCTCGATGACGTCCTCGCCCTCGAACAGCCCCAGCACCGTGTGCGTGTTGCCGACGTCGATCGTGAGCAGCATCAATTACCCCCGCAGATCCAGTGCGATGTCCAGGGCCGGCGCCGAGTGCGTAAGCGCTCCCACCGCAAGGTAGTCCACGCCAGTGTCGGCCACATCACGAGCCGATTCCAAGGTCAATCCCCCGCTGGCTTCAAGGGCAACCCTGTTTCCCACCCGCTTTTTCACGATTTGTACGGCACGCGCGGTGTCCTCGATCGTGAAGTTGTCCAGCAGGATCTCCTCGGCGCCCTCGTCGAGCACGGCCTCCAGCTGGTCCAGCCGGTCGACCTCCACCTCGATCGGCAGGTCGGGATAGCGCTCTCGCACCGCCCTGAACGCCTCGGCCACGCCCCCCGCCGCCACCACGTGGTTGTCCTTGATCAGGGCAGCGTCCGACAACGACATCCGGTGGTTCACGCCGCCGCCGCAGCGCACGGCGTACTTCTCCAGCGCCCGCAGCCCCGGCAGCGTCTTGCGGCTGTCGCGCACGCGCGCCTTGGTGCCGCTGATCTCCTCGACCCACCTGCCGGTCAGCGTGGCCACCCCGGACAGGTGCGTGAGCAGGTTGAGCGCTGTGCGCTCGGCCGTCAGCAGCGCCCTGACCGGCCCTTCGACGGTCATCAGCACATCGCCCGCCCTGACCCGCTCGCCGTCCTTCGTCCTGCGCTCCGAACGGGCCGCCCCCAGCCGCACGAAGACCGCCTCGGCCACGGCCAGCCCGGCGACGATGCCGTCCTTGCGGGCCACCACGTCGGCGACCGCGTACCGGCCGGCCGGGATGGTGGCCAGGCTCGTCACGTCGCCATCCTCCCGCAGGTCCTCGTCCAGCGCCCGGTCGATCAGCGCGTCCACGCCGGCCGGATCGAGCCCGGCCGCGGCCAGCTCCCGCGCCACGGCCTCCTGGTCTTCGAGCCGCCGTGAACTCGCGTCCCCATGAGGTGTGTACGTCATGCGCGGGCCCTCCTCCGTCAGGGTCACGTCCAGGTGACCCAGCCATTCGTTGTCGTCGCGGGTGTCGTGGTCCTCGCGCCAGTGTGAGCCGCGGGTCTCGAGCCTGGCCGTCGCCGCGCCGGTGAGCACGGTGGCGACGGTGAGCAGGTTGGTGGCCTCCCAGGACTCGGTGCACGCGGGCACCGCGACGGGTGTCCAGCGGGCGTCCCGCAGCGCCTTCGCCGTGACGAGCAGCGACTCGCGGCTGCGCAGGACGCTCGCCCCCATGCTCATGTGGCCCTGGATCCTGGGGCGGGTCCGCGGGTCCACCAGCCCGGGCGCCGCCTCTCCGTCCACCGGGTCGCCCGGCTCGTGGCGTACGCGGTGGATGTCCTCGGCGATGCGCTCGGCGAAGACGAGACCTTCGAGCAGGGAGTTGGAGGCGAGCCGGTTCGCGCCGTGCACGCCCGTGCAGGCCACCTCGCCGCACGCGTACAGGCCCCCGATGGAGGTGCGCCCGCGCAGGTCCGTACGGACGCCGCCGCTGGCGTAGTGGGCGGCGGGAGCGACGGGGACCAGCTCGGCGGCCGGGTCGATGCCGTGCTCGCGGCAGACGGCGTAGATCGTGGGGAAGCGGGTCGCCCACGTGTCGCGGCCGAAGTGACGGCCGTCGAGGTAGACGTGTTCGTGCCCGGTCTCGCGCATCCTCCGCATGATCGCCTTGGCCACGACGTCGCGCGGCGCCAGGTCGGCCAGCTCGTGCTCGCCCCGCATGAACCGTTCCCCCTCGTGGTCGACCAGGAACGCGCCCTCGCCCCTGACCGCCTCGGAGATCAGCGGCTGCTGCCCGGTCGATGCGGGGCCGAGCCACAGGACGGTCGGGTGGAACTGCACGAACTCGAGGTCGCGCACCACGGCCCCGGCCCGCAGCGCCAGCGCCACCCCGTCGCCGGTGGATACGGCGGGGTTGGTCGTGGCGGCGTAGACCTGGCCCATGCCGCCGGTGGCCAGCACCACGGCCCTGGCACGCACCGCGCCCACCCCGTCGCGCGCGCCCTCGCCCATGACGTGCAGCGTCACGCCCCTGGCCCGGCCCTCGGCGTCCTTGAGCAGGTCGAGCACCAGGGCGTGCTCGATCACCTCGATCGACCCCGCGCGGACCGCCTCGACGAGCGCCCGCTGGACCTCCGCACCCGTGGCGTCGCCACCCGCGTGCACGATCCGGCGCCGGCGGTGGCCGCCCTCCCTGGTGAGCTGGAGCCCGCCGTCGGCGGTCAGGTCGAACCGCGCGCCCCGGGCCATGAGCCGCCGCAACGCGCCCGGCCCCTCCGTCACCAGCGTGCGCACGGCCGCCACGTCGCACAACCCCACTCCGGCGAGCAACGTGTCGCTCAGGTGCTCGCCGGGAGTGTCCCGAGGGTCGAGCACGGCCGCGATGCCGCCCTGGGCCCACCGGGTCGAGCCGGCCGACAACACGTCCTTGGTCACGACCAGGACCTTGGCCGCCGGTTCCAGCTCGGCGTAGCGCAGGGCCGCGGTCAGGCCCGCGATGCCCGAGCCCACGACGACCACGTCGGCCTCGACGGTCCAGCCTGGCGCGGGGGCGGTCAGACGCAGGGGAATCGCCGGTGCACTCATGGGGGTCTCCTCACTGAGGCGATCTCGTCAACATGACGATAATCCCTCGCTCCCGATGAGCTCGCCCCGGGGTGCCCGGAGGCTCAGGCGCGGGTCAACGTCACGCTGACGTTGTCGATCAGGCGCGTCGTCCCGACTTTGGCGGCCACCGCGAGCACGGCCATGCCCTCGTACGTGTCGTCCACCTCGGCGAAGGTGGCCGGATCCGCGAGGACCAGATAGTCGACGTCGAGTCCGGGCCCCGCCGTGTCGAGCACCTCGCGCGCCGCCACGCGGATCCTGGACGGCGTGAGCTCGGCCGCGCCCGCCCGCAGCGCTCGTGAGAGCGCCAGCGCCACCCGCCGGTCATCGTCGGACAGGAATCGGTTGCGGCTGGACAGGGCCAGGCCGTCGGGCTCGCGCACGGTGGGCACGTCGAGGATCTCGATCGGCAGGTCGAGATCGGCGACCATGCGGCGGATGAGGGCGAGCTGCTGGGCGTCCTTCTGCCCGAACACCGCCCGGTCGGGCTGGACCACGTTGAACAGCTTGAGCACCACGGTGAGCACCCCGTCGAAGTGACCGGGCCGGGCCGCGCCCTCGACGATCGTGCCCATCTGGCCCGCGGAGACGCTCACCTGGCGGTCGGGCGCGTACATGTCCTCGACGGCCGGGTGGAAGACGACGTCGACACCCTCGGTACGGCACGCGTCGAGATCCGCCTCGAATGTGCGGGGATAACGCGAAAAATCCTCATTAGGGGAAAATTGCAGAGGATTGACGAAGATGCTGACCACAACGTGGTCGGCGCGAGCACGGGCCTGCCTGATCAGCGCCTTGTGCCCCTCGTGCAGTGCGCCCATGGTCGGCACCAGGGCCACCTCGCCACCACCACGCGCCTTGACCAGGTCTTCCCGGTTTCTGGCGACGATCAGCTCCATGACGGCCCTTTCGTGCTATTGGCCTCCACTCGGTGGAGGCGGACTCGGTCACCCTTGATGCCGCCGCCTTCCCCCGCTCAGGTCGCTACGCTCCCGCCACTCCTCCAGGCGACGGCAGCTCCCTCGTGGGGAGGCGTTACGTCCATATATTGCCCCCCAGCGCGTCCAGGAGCCGCTCCGCCTCCTCGGGTTTGAGCAGCCCAGCGGCGAGCGCCCGGTCGGCCGTGAGCCTGGCCAGCGCGATGTAGGCGTCGGCCGCCTCGGGAGCGGCCAGGATCAGCGCGTCGACGTGCTTGCGTACGGTGCCGGCGTCGCCGCGCACCACAGGGCCGGTGAGCCCGGCGATGCCGAGCCGCAGCACATTGTCGAGCGCGGCGCCGAGCAGCGGCCCCAGCATCCGGCCCGGATGGTCGACGCCGATGCGTACGAGCAGGTCGGACGACTCGGCGATGAGCGTGACCATGTGGTTGGCCGCTCCCGCCAGCGCCGCGTGGTAGAGCGGGCGATCGGCGTCGGCGATCCAGACCGGCTCGCCACCCATCTCGATCACCAGGGCCTCGGCGATGGGACGCAGCACGTCGGGCGCGGTGACGCCGTAGGAGATGCCGGTGAGCTTGTTGAGGTCTTCGTCGCGGCCGGTGAACGTCATCACCGGATGCAGCGCGAGCGGCAGCGCGCCGGCCTCGGCCGCCGGGTCGAGCACCGACAGCCCGTACGCCCCGCTGGTGTGCACCAGCAGCTTGCCGGGCAGGTCGGCCCCCGTGGACGCCAGCCCGTTGACCAGGTCGGGCAGCGCGTCGTCCGGCACGGTGAGCAGGATCAGCTGGGCCGCCGCCACGACCTCGTCGGGCCGGACCGGCGTGACGCCGAGCCGGTCGGCGGCCCATCGTTGCGAATTGTCGGACACCCCGCTGGCGGACACCACCCGGTGACCCGCCTGCGCCAGCGCGGCCCCGAGGGCAGAGCCGACCTTGCCCGCGCCCAGCACGCCGACGGTCAGCCGTGCCGGGCGATCACCTGCGTCCATGACCTCACCCCTGTCGACTGCGAACGAGAAATCCGCTGCGCGCACTGCCGCTCACGGGTCTCGACCAGGGACGGCACCAGGGCGGCAGCTCGCTGATGCGGGCTTCTTCTTCGTGATGGCGTTGCCGACCAGGGTAACGGCCTATCAGAGCCGAGCATGTGACCGTGCCTTTGCCGCGCGTTGAGTTAACGACAAAAGCGACAAGGGCATACAAAAAGCGCACCCCCTGTCGGAAGAGATGAGGAGAGGGATTCATCGCATGGCAGCGGGCGCCGAGTCCGTCCTCTGGACCCGACGCCCGCGAAAAGGTGAACCCCTTGGAGGTGCACCGGGCCGGCCGACCGCCGACTGACCAGCCCGGACGACCCGGGCCGGCCTGCGCCGGCCCGGGCTCGCCTCGCTCAGTGGTGGCTGGGCACGTGGGCGAAGGCACCGCCCTTGCAGCCGGCGAGGGCGCCGCCGATGACGGCCACCGCGTTGCCGCAGACGTTGACCGGGATGGCGATGGGCAGGTGCAGCTGGTTGCCCGAGGCGATGCCGCCTGCGCCGCTGGTGATGTCGGCGTGCGCGGGGGCGGCGAGGGACAACATCGCGACGGCTCCGGCGACGACCATGGCCTTCTTCAGCATGAGGGCTCCTCTCGGTTGCGCGGCCGCCTGGGCCGCAGGGATGTGCTCGACAGGGGAAAGCGATCGCGACGGAAAGTGATCCCCCGATGACAACAGGTCAACGTTACTCCAAGAAAGGGACTCTCAGTAGTCTTTCGATAACGCACTGTGCCTGGCCGAAGTCGTGAGATAGTCCAGACATGTGGCTCACCTGGCGCGCCGCGACAGAGCGTGCGCTTTACGGCGAGGAGGGCTTCTACCTCCGCGAACGCCCTTCAGGCCACTTCCGCACCTCGGTCAGCGCCTCGGCCGCGTTCGCCGACGCGGTGCTGACGCTGCTCGCCGAGGTGGACGCCGAGCTCGGCTCCCCCGGCGTGCTCGATCTGGTCGACATCGGCGCGGGCGAAGGCCTGCTGGTCACCCAGGTCCTGGCCGCCGCCGAGCCCGGACTGCGCGATCGGCTGCGCGTCACCGCCGTCGACCTCTGCCCCCGCCCCGAGGGCGTGCCCGAGCGGATCCGCTGGCGCCCGGACCTGCCCGCCGCCGTCACCGGTCTGGCCATCGCCAACGAATGGCTCGACAACGTCCCGCTCGACGTGGTGGAGCAGACCCCCCAGGGCTCACGGCTGATCATGGTCGACGTCCACACCGGCGAGGAGCGGCTCGGCGGCCCGCCCCAGCAGGCCGACCGCGAATGGCTCGAGCGATGGTGGCCGTTGTGCCGCGTGGGGACGCGCGCGGAGATCGGCCGGCCCCGTGACGAAGCCTGGGCCTCGGTTCTGGCACGCCTCGTCAAAGGGAGAGCGATCGCCATCGATTATGCACATCCTGTGGATAACCGTCCGCCGTGCGGCACCCTGACCGGATACCGCGACGGCGCCGTCGTGACCCCCGTCCCCGACGGCACCTGCGACATCACGGCGCATGTCGCGCTCGACGCGTGCGCGGAGGCCGGCCGCAGGGCCGGTGCGATATCCACAACCTTGTCCACACAGCGTGACGCCCTCAAGGCCCTCGGCCTCACCGGCGCCAGGCCGCCCGCCGACCTGGCCCACGTCGATCCGCACGGCTACCTGCGTGCCCTGGCCAGAGCCTCCGAGGAGGGCGAGCTGATCGACCCGTCGGGCCTCGGCGGCTTCGGCTGGCTCAGCCAGTCGCGGTGAGCTCCAGGGACCGCAGGCCGCGGATGACGTAGCCGGGCTTCCACTCCGGCTCCCGCCGCAGCTCCAGCGTGACCGCGCGGTCCAGGAGAGCGCCGAACGACTCCATGAGCTCGATCCTGGCCAGCGGCGCCCCCAGGCAGAAGTGGATCCCGGCGCCGAAGGAGATGTGCGGGTTGTCGGCCCGGCCGACATCGAGCCTGTCAGGGTCGTCGAACACCGCCTGGTCCCGATTGGCCGACCCGAACAGCAGCGCCACCTCCGCGCCACGCGGGATCTCCACGCCGTGCACCTCGATGTCCTCCAGCACCCAGCGCTCGAACATCTGCAGCGGCGTGTCCCAGCGCATCAGCTCCTCCACGGCCGTGGGCAGCAGCGAGCGGTCCTCGCGCAGCCGTACGAGCTCGGCGGGGTTCCTGAACAGCGACCACCAGCCGTTGCCCGTCACGTTCACGGTGGCCTCGTGACCGGCGTTGAGCAGCAGGACGCACGTGCCGACCAGCTCGTCCTCGGTCAGCTCGGGGATCTGGCTGAGCGCGCTGATCAGGTCGTCGCCGGGGCGCGGCCGGCGCTCGGCGGCCAGGGCCTTGAGGTAGCCGGCGAACTCCCCCGCCGCGCGGACCGCGGTGTGCTGGGCGTCGGGGGCGGGGTTGAGCTCGTACATGCCGCAGATGTCGGCCGACCACGGGCGCAGCAGGTGGCGGTCCTGGTCGGGGATGCCGAGCATCTCGGCGATCACGGTGACCGGCAGCGGCTCGGCGACCTCGGCGATCAGGTCGCCGCCGCCCTTGGCCACGTACGTGTCCACCAGGTCCTGGGCGATGGCGCGGACCCGTGGGCGCAGCGACTCGACCATGCGCGGCGTGAACGCCTTGGAGACCAGCCGGCGCAGCCTCGTGTGCACCGGCGGCTCCACGTCGAGCATGCCGGCCCTGATCACCCGCCAGAACGGCTCCTGGAACTCCGGCTCCGGCGGCCTGCCGAACTGCTCGTGCGTGGCCACGTGCAGGTAGGACCGGCCCAGGCGGCGGTCTCTGAGCAGCGCGTTGACGTCCGCGTGACGCGAGATCAGCCACTGGTGCGCCGGTTCGAAGTAGCTGATCGGAGCCTCGCGCCGCAGCTCTTCGTAGACGCGGTACGGGTAAGCCACGAAATCCGGATTCCAGGGATCAAAGCGCATCATTTCATCTTAGGAGCGGGATCCGCTGTCGCGGGAGTGGCCTCTTCCGTCTCCTCCTCCATCGCCTGCTGTCCGGCGTGCCTGCCGCGCATGCGGATGTTCAGCAGCTCCACGATCACCGAGAACGCCATCGCGAAGTAGATGTAGCCCTTGGGGATGTGCTGGTCGAGGCCCTCGGCGACGAGCACCACGCCGATCAGCACGAGGAACGCCAGCGCCAGCATCTTGATGCTCGGATGCCGGTCGACGAACCTGCTGATCGGCCCGGAGGCGAACAACATCACCAGCACCGCCACCACGACCGCCGCGACCATCACGCCGAGCTCGTCGACCATGCCGACGGCCGTGATCACCGAGTCGAGCGAGAAGACGATGTCGAGCACCATGATCTGCAGGATCACGGACGTGAAGGAGGCCGCCGCGGCCTTCTTGCCGTCCTTGCCGTGCGGCGCGTCCATGCTGTGGCCGATCTCCGTGACGCTCTTGGCCAGCAGGAACAGGCCGCCGAGCAGCAAGATCAGATCGCGTCCCGAGATGTCGTGGCCGAAGACCGAGAACAGCGGATCGGTGAGCCGCACCACCCACGACAGCCCGAGCAGCAGGAGCAGGCGGGTGATCAGCGCCACGCCCAGGCCGAGCACACGGGCCCGGTCACGCTGCTCCGGGGGCAGCTTCCCCGCCAGGATGGAGATGAAAATGATGTTGTCGATCCCCAGCACGATCTCCAGGGCGACAAGGGTGAAAAAGCCGATCCAGATTTGCGGGTCGGCCACCCAATCAAGCATTTACGCACCTCCAGGGCATGTGACGGCGGGTCTCCCGGTAGCAACGACTCAGATGCCCCATAAGTTCACCCGCTTGCGATCCATGCCCGGGTACGGGTTATAGTCCTTGACGTAGGTCATGAGTGCCAGCGACAAGCCCCGGCTAGCTGGCCGGCAACCCTCGCGTCCGCGGCGGGGTGCCCCGGGTGAAGACCTGGTCCGTCACAAGGTGTGGCGGGCAAGCGCGGGCTCCGATGGCTGCTCCAGGGGTCCGACGACCCCGAGGAGGATTGCCGTGTCCACGCTGACGATCTTCAAGTCCGCTCACGTTCGAGCGGACGAGGCCCCCGCCGCCACCGAGGAACGGCGCGTCCCCGCCGTGCTCGGCGCCGACCTCAAGGTGCCGGTCAAGGGTGGCAGGCTGGTGAGCTACGCCAACCTCGACTACGCCGCCAGCGCCCCCTGTCTCGTGCCGGTCAGCACGGCAGTCGCCGCCGCGCTCCCGGCCTACTCCAGCGTCCACCGCGGCGCGGGCTACGCCTCCCAGCTCACCACCGCCCGCTACGAGCAGGCCCGGCACACGGTCAGCGCGTTCGCCGGCGCCCGCCCGGACGACGCCGTGATCTTCACCCGCAACACCACCGACGCCACCAACCTGCTCGCCCGCTGCCTGCCCGAGGGCACGACCACCGTGGTCTTCGACACCGAGCACCACGCCTCCCTCCTCCCCTGGCCCCGGTCCGTACGGCTGGCGCCGCCCGCCTTCCCCGGCGAGGCCGTGCGCGCCGCCGACGACGCCCTGGCCGCGATCGACGGGCCCAAGCTGCTCGTGGTCACCGCCGCCTCCAACGTCACCGGCGAGCTGTGGCCCATCGCCGCGCTGGCCCACATCGCGCACCGGCACGGGGCCAGGATCCTGGTGGACGCCGCGCAGCTCGTACCGCACCGGCGGCTCAACCTCACCGCGCTCGACCTCGACTACGTGGCCTTCTCCGGGCACAAGCTGTACGCGCCCTTCGGTGCCGGCGTGCTGATCGGGCGGCGTGACTGGCTGGCCGAGGCGGAGCCGTACCTGAAGGGCGGGGGCGCGGTCCGGTCGGTGGCCGGCGCGGTCGAGTGGCACGACGACCCGGAGCCGCGGCACGAGGCGGGCACGCCGAACGTGCTCGGCGCCATCGCGCTGGCCGCCGCCTGCGACGCGCTCGCCGCCACCGGGTGGACCCGGCTGGTGCGCGAGGAGGAGCGGCTGATCGCCCGGCTGCGGGCCGGTCTCGCCTCGATCGAAGGCGTACACGAGTTGTCCCTGTGGGGGGAGGATCACCCGCGCGTGGGCATCGTGTCGTTCACCGTCGACGGGCGCCCGGCCCGCGAGGTGGCCGAGGTGCTGTCCGGCGAGTACGGCATCGGGGTGCGCGACGGCAAGTTCTGCGCGCACCCGTTCGTGCGTCACCTGGTGGAGCGCGGCGGTGACGAGCAGGCCGGCGGCGGGTGCGAGGACGGCGCGGCCTCAGCGGTGCGCGCCTCGATCGGCATCGGCACCACGCAGGAGCATGTGGACCGGCTGATCGGAGCGCTGCGCGACCTCACCTCCCGCTGAGGTCAGCCTTTCGGCGGTTCGCCGTGGTGTGGTGGCGGCTCGTCGCCGACCAGGGCGTCGATGTCCCGCATGTCCTTGTCACTGAGCTTGCTGTCCTTCGGTGCGCTCGACTGACGGGGCACCTGGGGCGGTTCCTCCTGCGTCGGCTCGGGCGTCGTCGGGCCGCCGGCCCTTTCCCCGGCCGCGCCGGTCGTGGCGCCGGTCGTGGTCGTTCCACGCGCGGCAGGAGCGTGAGCGGCGAGATCAGCCTCGGCCGCACGGCGTTCGGCACGCCTGCGCGACATCGAGCGGAAGATGCCGTCCAGGCCGAACCTGCCGCCGCCCAGCACGAGGAACAGCAGGCTCAGCGTGCCCAGCGAGGCCGGCAGCTCCCAGCCGTTGTCGGCGGTCATCGGGGTGAGCCCCCAGTGCATGAAGAAGATCGCGCCGAGCATGTTGACCAGCAGCAGCACCGCCACCGGTCTGACCAGCAGGCCGAGGATCAGGAAGATACCGCCGACGGTCTCCACGACGGTCGCGTAGGCGGCGGCCACCTCGGGCATCGGGATCCCCGACTCCCTGAAGCCCTGCGCGGTGGCGCCCAGGCCGCCCTGCCACTTCTGCCATCCATGTGCCAGGAAGATCACGCCCGTCACCACGCGCGCGATCAAGGCCGCGACGTCGAACAATATTCTTTTCATGGTGATTTCTCCCCCCGTTCCAGATATCCCTCCCCTTGTCCGACTTCGGGATGCATTCTCATACCAAGCTTTGACCGTCCACCCTGCGCTGGATCGACACCCTCGACGGTGGCAGCATGGCCGTATGACGGAACGTGTGGTCGGAATCGGTGCAGGCGCGAAAGAACTGGCCACCGAGGACATGATCCTCAACATCGGCCCGCAACACCCGTCCACCCACGGGGTGCTCAGGCTCCGGCTGACCCTCGACGGCGAGCGCATCGCCACCGCCGAGCCGATCATCGGCTACATGCACCGCGGCGCGGAGAAGCTGTTCGAGGTCCGCGACTACCGCCAGATCATCATGCTCGCCAACCGGCACGACTGGCTGTCGGGGTTCGCCAACGAGTTGGGCGTGGTGCTCGCCGCCGAACGCCTGCTCGGCATGGAGCCGCCGGTCCGGGCCGTGTGGGCGCGTACACTGCTCGCCGAGCTCAACCGGGTGCTCAACCACCTGATGTTCCTCGGCTCCTACCCCCTGGAGCTGGGCGCGATCACCCCGCTGTTCTACGCCTTCGACGAGCGCGAGCGCATCCA
This sequence comes from Nonomuraea diastatica, assembly GCF_004349015.1. Taxonomy (NCBI): domain Bacteria; kingdom Bacillati; phylum Actinomycetota; class Actinomycetes; order Streptosporangiales; family Streptosporangiaceae; genus Nonomuraea; species Nonomuraea diastatica. The sequence goes on along the minus strand of NZ_SMKP01000056.1, from coordinate 13,971 downwards.
GGCCGTCATGGAGGAGATCTCAGGCGGGCGCATGCACTACATGTTCAACCGGGTCGGCGGGCTCAAGGAAGACCTGCCACTCGGCTGGCTCGACCGCGTGTCGGCGGCCGTCGCGGAAACCCGCCGCCGCGTGCCCGACATCGAGAACCTCATCCTGCACAACGACATCTTCCTGGCCCGCACCACGGGCGTCGGCGTGCTGACCCACGACCAGATCATGCAGTACGGCGTCAGCGGCCCCATCGCCCGCGCCTCCGGCGTCGACGTCGACCTGCGCCGCGACGACCCCTACCTCGCCTACCCCGAGCTGCCCGTCAAGGTGGTCACCAGGAGCGCCGGCGACTGCCACGCCCGCTTCGAGGTCCTGCTCGACCAGCTCAAGGTCTCGCTCGACCTGGCCGACGCCTGCGCCGAACGGCTGCGCGCGCTGCCCCCCGGACCGATCAACCAGCGGTTGCCCAAGGTGCTCAAGGTGCCGGAGGGCCACACGTACGCGTGGACGGAGAACCCGCTCGGCATCAACGGCTACTACCTCGTCTCCAAGGGCGACAAGACGCCGTGGCGGCTCAAGCTGCGCTCCGCCTCCTACAACAACATCCAGGCGCTGCGCGAGATGTTGCCCGGTCACCTGGTGGCCGACATGGTCGCCATCCTCGGCTCGATGTTCTTCGTCGTGGGTGACATCGACAAGTGACGACACAAGAACGCGACAAGTACGTCGACTGGCTGCGCGCCCTGAGCCTGATCGTCGTGGTCGTGTGGCACTGGGCATTCACCATTCTCGAATGGAAGCCGCACGGCCCCGAGCCCACCAGCCCGCTGGGCTTCACCTCCGGCCTGTGGATCCTCACCTGGCTGCTGCAGGTGTTGCCGCTGTTCTTCTACGTCGGCGGTCACGTGCACCTGCTGTCCTGGAACCGGGCCAAGACGCGGGGCTTCGGCATCGGCTCGTTCGTCCTGCGGCGCATCCGCGCGCTCGCCTTACCCGCGCTGTTCCTGTCCGGCGTGTGGGTCGTCATCGGAGCCATCGTCACGTGGGCGTTCGACGTCGACTGGATGTGGCGGGTCGTGCTGCTGGTGCTCAGCCCGCTGTGGTTCCTCGGCGTCTACCTGGTGCTGATCGCGCTGTTGCCGGTGGCGCTGTGGCTGCACAACCGCTACGACGTGCTCGCCCTGATCTGGCTCGGCGGCGCGGCCCTGGTGATCGACGTGGTGCGCTTCAGCTACGGCGTCGACCCCGCGGGCTGGCTCAACATGATCATCGTCTGGGGGCTGGCGCACCAGGCCGGGTTCTTCTACGACCGGGTCGTGGCGCTGCCCCGGCGCTATGACAAGGGGCTGCTGTGGACCGGGCTGTTCGCCCTGTTCGGGCTGGTCTACTCGGGCATCTATCCCGGGTCGATGGTGGGCGTGCCCGGCGACAAGTGGTCGAACATGGCACCGCCCACGTTCGTGATCGTGGCCCTGCTGCTCTTCCAGATCGGGCTCGTGGAGGTGCTGCGGCCGTCCATGGAGCGTGTGCTGGTGCGACCGGGCTGGCGCCGGGTGAACGACTTCATCAACCGCTACTCGCTGCCGCTTTTCCTGTTCCACACCACCGGAATGGCCATCGCGCTGGGGCTGTCGTGGTGGTGGTTCGGCACCATGGCCACCCAGATCCCGCCCGACCTGAAATGGTGGCTGGAGCGCCCCATCGCCATCGTCGGCCCGCTGATCTGCACCGCCCCGGTCATCTACCTCTTCGGCCGCCGCCGCACGCCTGTGCGGCAAAGGCAGGGCGAGGACGTCGGCCGCTCCCTAGGCTCAGAGCATGGCTGACATCGGCTTCCACGCCACCGCCGAGGACGAACGGATCATCCGTGCCGCTCTGCGGGAAGGCGAACGGCCGAGCGACGTGATCCGCCGCGCGCTCCGCGTCCTGCACCGGGAGATGTGGCACGACCGTGTCCGCGCGGGCGCCCGGCGCAGCACCGAAGACCTCTCCGGCGAGCACTAGTCGCGCTGCTGCTCCTCAGGCCCCTTGGGGATGCGGCAGGCGTACTCCAGGTAGAGGGCGGCGCAGACGAGCAGGACGCACGACACGAACGACCCCGTGGCGACGAGGAACTCGCCCCTCGGCGTCTCCCGGTCGAGCAGTTGCACCGTGTGCAGCCCGAACCCGGCGAAGATCCCCCCGAACGCCGCCCCCGCGTACGCCGACGCCTTCGCCAGCGCGGCCAGCCGGGCCACCGCCATCGGCTCCACCGGCTTCGTGCCGGGTTTCCTCGCGATCCGGGCCTTGGTCAGCCACGCGGTGTAGCCCTCGCCGATGGCCAGCAACGTCACCGTGGGGATCGCGGTCCACGGCATGAGCGGCAGCCTGGAGTAGACGGGCTGGATCACCACCCAGGTGAGCAGCGCGACGACGACGAGGATGCCGACCAGATGGCCGGGACGTGTGGGCCTCAATCCGGCCTCTGCAGTTTCAGATCCTCGCGCAGGCGTACGCCCTGCCGGTCGAGCCCATCCAGCAGGTCGGCCACCCGGCCGCGCCCGGGCAGCACCGCCTCAGGGTCGGCCTTCGACCAGGGCACCAGCACGAACGCGCGCTCATGAGCGAGCGGATGCGGCAGCGTCAGCTCGGGATCGTCGCTGACGGACTCGCCCACCACGATCAGGTCGACGTCGAGAGTGCGCGGCCCCCACCGCTCCTCGCGGACCCTGCCGAAGGCGTCCTCGACGTTGAGCGCCCGCTCCAGCAGCCGCGCCGGCTCCAGCGTGGTCTCGGCGATCACGATCGCGTTGAGGTAGGGGCGCTGCCCGGGCGGGCCACCGACCGGGTCGGTCTCGTAGACGGGGGACGCCTGGACGAACTCCAGCCCCGGGGCGTCGAACAGGGTGTCGACGGCGCCCTGCAACGTCTGGAAGCGGGCGCCCAGGTTGCTGCCCAGGGCGATGACGGCCTTCATCGGCGGCTCCGCTCGATCGTCACGACCACATCGTCGAACGGCAGCGGGATGGGCGCCGCCGGCTTGTGCACGCTCACCTCGGTCTTGCGCACCAGCTCGCTGGACAGGCACACGTCGGCCAGCCGCTGCGCGAGCGTCTCGATCAGCTCGACCGGCTCGCCCTCCACGACCCTGACGAGGGCCTCGGCCAGCTCGCCATAGTGGACGGTCTTGGTGAGGTCGTCGCCGGCCGCCGCCGGGGCGGTGTCGAGGAACAGCGTCGCGTCGATCACGAACTCCTGCCCGAGCTCCCGCTCGGCAGCGAGCACGCCGTGTCTCCCCCTGGCCCGCAGACCCTTGAGGGCGATGCGATCAGCGCTCAAGCTCGCCGTCCTCCTCCTCGTCGTCGTCGCTCTGGAGCACCGGCGAGCCGTGGTGCATCCACAACCGCCACCCCTGCGGGCTGCGAAGGTAGACGTTGCTGGCCACCACCTTGCCCGCGGCGAAGCTGGACTCACCCTCCTCGCCGGCGGTGAGGATGTTCTCCACGCAGGTGAGCACGGCCACGTCACCCAGCACGGTCGTGCTGACGTCGGTCAGCACGAACTGGATGTAGGTGGTGTTGGCCATGATCAGCGCCCATGACCGCAGCACCTCAGAGCGGCCCGTCAGCAGGGTCCAGCCCGGGTGCACGCAGCTCACCTGCTCGTCACCGGAGTCTTCCGCCCAGATCTCGGTCATCTTGTCGAGATCGGCGTTTTCGATCGCGGTGTAGAACTCCTGGTTCACCGTCTCGATAGCGGCGGTGTCGACGCTCATGTATTGGCTCCGGCTCTCTTCCATGCGGCGGCCACGCGCACGGCATCGGCATTAGGACCTACCTCGTGCACGCGCACGCACCAGGCGCCCGCGTGGGCGGCCAGCGCGGTCACCGCCAGCGTGGCGTCGTCGCTGCGGCTGAACGGCCGGGGCGTGCCGTCGGGGTCGGCCAGCAGCCGGCCGAGGAACCGTTTGCGCGACGCCCCCACCAGTAGCGGGAAACCCAGTGCGGCGAGTTTCGGGATGCCGGCCAGCAGCGCCCAGTTGTGGTCGGCGTTCTTCGCGAAGCCGAGACCGGGGTCGATCACGATCTGCTTCTCCGTGACGCCCTCCGCCAGCACCAGATCGACCCGCTTGCTCAGCTCTTCGCGCACCTCGGTGACCACGTCGGCGTAGACGGCGCGGCTGTCCATGTCGTGGCTGTGGCCGCGCCAGTGCATCACGACGTAGGGGACGCCGGTCGCGGCGACCGCGCGCGGCATGTCGGGGTCGGCCAGCCCGCCGCTCACGTCGTTGACGAGCCGCGCGCCCGCCTCGACCGCGGCCCTCGCGACCTCCGCCCGCATCGTGTCGACGCTGACCCGCACGCCCTCCGCGTCGAGCGCTCTGATCACCGGGAGAACGCGGGTCAGCTCTTCCTGCAGCGACACCCTGGCGGCGCCGGGACGGGTGGACTCGCCGCCAACGTCGACGATGTCGGCGCCCTCGCGGACCAGGTCGAGGCCGTGCTGGATCGCGGCGTCCTCGTCGAACCACCGGCCACCGTCGGAGAACGAATCGGGCGTCACATTGACCACGCCCATGACGAGGCACCGATCCGCGCCTCCCGGCACGTTCATGGGCACGCTAGTCATGGGCCAAGCCTAGGCGCTTGCGGACACCTGATGACATCGTGGGTACCCCGTTCAGTCGTCAGCGGCCCAGGATCAGCGCCATCGCCTCGGATCGGGTCTTGTCGCTGGTGCGGAAGTCACCGCGAACCGCCGAGGTCACGGTCTTGGCGCCGGGCTTGCGCACCCCTCGCATCGTCATGCACAGATGCTCGGCCTCGACCACCACGATGACGCCGCGCGGCTCCAGCACCCGCATGAGCGCGTCGGCGATCTGCGAGGTCATGCGCTCCTGCACCTGGGGGCGGCGGGCGAACACGTCGACCAGGCGGGCCAGCTTGGACAGGCCCGTCACCTCGCCGCGCTGGTTGGGGATGTAGCCCACGTGGGCCACCCCGTGGAACGGGACCAGGTGGTGCTCGCAGGTCGAATAGACCTCGATGTCCCTGACGAGCACCATCTCGTCGTGGTCGACGTCGAAAACCTTGGTCAGCACGTCTTCAGGCGTCTGGCCAAGCCCGGAATATTGCTCGGCCATGGCGCGGGCGACCCGGGCGGGCGTGTCGAGGAGGCCGTTGCGGTCGGGATCTTCGCCGATGGCGTAGAGGATCTCGCGAACGGCCTTCTCGATCCGCGCCTGGTCGATGTCGTGCTGAGTCACGCACTGTCTCCGGACGGAAGGGCGTCCTGGTGGCCCGCGCTGAGCGAGCCGTTGGCCGACTGCTCCTTCGGGGTCAGGATCGGCGGGCGGTCGGAGGGCAGCCGCTTGCCGTAGCCCGCGTAGGACGGGCGGTGCTCCCTGATGACCACCGGGCTGAAGATCTGGAGCACCTGCTCGCGGGAGAGGGTCTCCTTCTCCATGAGCTCGAGCACGAGGTTGTCGAGCACGTCGCGGTATTCGACCAGGATGTCCCAGGCCTGGTCGTGCGCCGTCTCGATCATCCGGCGGACCTCCTCGTCGATCGTGGAGGCGATCTTCTCGGAGTAGTCGCGCTCGTGACCCATCTCACGCCCGAGGAAGACCTCGGCCTGGCCACTGCCGAACTTGCGGGCGCCGAGCTGCTCGCTCATGCCGTATTCGGTCACCATGCGGCGGGCGACGGCCGTGGCCTTCTCGATGTCGTTGGAGGCGCCGGTGGTCGGCTCGTGGAAGACGAGCTCCTCCGCCGCGCGGCCGCCGAGCAACATCGCGAGCTGGTCCATCATCTCCGACCTGGTGGCCAGGAACTTGTCCTCCATCGGCAGCGTCATCGTGTAGCCCAGCGCGCGGCCGCGGGACAGGATCGTGATCTTGTGCACCGGATCGGAATTGGGCAACGCGTGCGCCACCAGCGCGTGACCGCCCTCGTGGTAGGCGATCATCTTCTTTTCCTTGTCGGACATGACCCGCGTCTTGCGCTCGGGCCCTGCCATGACGCGGTCGATCGACTCCTCAAGGAGCTCCATCGTGATCAGCTTCTGGTCGGCCCGCGCGGTGAGCAGGGCCGCCTCGTTGATCACGTTGGCGAGGTCGGCGCCGGTGAACCCGGGGGTGCGGCGCGCGATGACGTCGAGATCGACGTCGGGCGTGAACGGCTTGCCCCGCCCGTGCACCTTGAGGATGCCCTTGCGGCCCTCGAGGTCGGGCCGGTCGACGGTGACCTGCCGGTCGAAACGGCCGGGGCGCAGCAGCGCCGGGTCGAGGATGTCGGGCCGGTTGGTGGCCGCGATGAGGATCACGCCGCCCTTGACGTCGAAGCCGTCCATCTCGACGAGCAACTGGTTGAGCGTCTGCTCGCGCTCGTCGTGACCGCCGCCCAGGCCAGCGCCGCGGTGGCGGCCGACCGCGTCGATCTCGTCGATGAAGATGATCGCCGGGGCGTTGGCCTTGGCCTGCTCGAACAGGTCACGGACACGCGAGGCGCCGACACCGACGAACATCTCGACGAAGTCGGAACCGGAGATCGAGTAGAACGGCACGCCCGCCTCACCCGCGACCGCGCGGGCCAGCAGCGTCTTACCGGTGCCGGGCGGGCCGTAGAGCAGCACACCTTTGGGGATCTTGGCGCCGATCGCCTGGAACTTGGCCGGGGCCTGCAGGAACTCCTTGATCTCCTGGAGCTCCTCGATGGCCTCGTCAGCGCCGGCGACGTCGGAGAAGGTCGTCTTGGGGGTGTCTTTGGTGATCAGCTTGGCCTTCGACTTGCCGAAGTTCATCACCCGGGAGCCGCCGCCCTGCATCTGGTTCATGATGAACAGGAAGATCAGCACGATGATGACGATCGGCAGGAAGCTCACCAGCAGGCTCACCAGGAAGTTTTCCTGCGGCACCTCGGTGGCGAAGCTCTTGGTCTTGCCTGCGTCGACCTGAGCCTGGAGCTCGTCGGTCAGCTTGCTGCCGTAACCGGTGACCCAGTCTGACTGGATCAGCTTCGTCGGGGCGTCGCCGGCCTTCACCACGACAGGGTTGGTCAGCGTCACCTCGATCCGGTTGTCCTTATCGATGATCTTGGCGTTGCTGACGTTTCCGGCGCGAATCTGCTGGAGAACCAAGGACGTGTCGGCCGGCTTGTAATTGCCGCCACCGCTCCAGAGCTGGGTGACGAGCAGGAGCAGCACGACGATGCCCAGGATCCACAGCAGTGGCCCACGTGTAAATCGCTTGAGATCCATCCGATGCGGAACCCCTTGCGGGCCCGTCCCTTCCTGACCATGGCCTTTGAACCCCGGGTCGCCCCGGGGCCGCGGCATCCGACACCGCGACTTCTGACTACCCGAAGGGGACACGGGGTCACCCTTCAGAAGTCCGAAGGTACACCGGCACAGCGCACGGAGGGACCCGCCCGCTACACCGGTCTTGCCCTAACAACGTACGTCACGTTGCGCGGTGTTCCCGGCCCACCGGGAACACCGGCTGGATTGCTAGGTGTAAACGTGCGTAGCGAGCGTGCCGATGAACGGCAGATTGCGGTATCGCTCCGCGTAGTCGAGCCCGTAACCGATGACGAACTCACTGGGAATGTCGAAACCAACGTATTTCACCTCGATAGGCACCTTCACCGCGTCGGGTTTGCGGAGCGCGGCGCAGATCTCCAGCGAGGCCGGATTGCGCGATTTCAGGTTTTCCAGCAGCCAGTGCAAGGTCAGACCGGAGTCGATGATGTCCTCGACGATCAGCACATGGCGGTCGAGGATGTCGGTGTCGAGGTCTTTCAGCACGCGGACGACGCCGGACGACCTGGTGCCGGCACCGTAGGACGACACCGCCATCCAGTCCATCTGCACGGGCACGTGCAGAGCCCTCGCCAGGTCGGCCATCACCATGACCGCGCCTTTGAGCACGCCCACGAGCAGGACTTCCTTGCCCGCATAGTCCTCGTCGATCCGCCCGGCGAGCTCTTTGATCCTGGCCTGGAGGTCGTCCTCGGAGATGAGGACCTTCTCCAGGTCATTGCCCATGTCGGCAGCGTCCACCTGTGGTTCCTTACGGGATGGGACTGATGGCGAGTATCAGGGTGCCATACCGCCGGACGGCCGACAGGCCCCCGGGCAGGTCCACCGCCTTCTGCCCGCGCCACCGCGTGACCAGCCGGTCCACGGCCAGCACGTGAGCGGCCGACAGGGCTCCCGGCGGTGCTCCCGCCGCGATGGCCGCACGGCGCAGGACCCTCCGCCTGACGGCGTCGGGCAGCTTCGCCAACTCCGCTGCGGACAACGTGACCGACTCCCCGATATCGCTAAGAGCGCAATTTCGGTACGCCGACTCCGCCCACTGGTCCAGGGCGTCAGCGTCCTCGCGCGCCATCCGCGCGGTCCTCGCGAGCGCCTCCGCGACCCCCGGGCCGAGCTCCTTCTCCAGCACCGGCAGCACGTGCCTCCTGACGCGGACCCTCGTGTAGCGGGGGTCCACGTTGTGCGGGTCGTCCCACGGGGACAGGCGCAGCGCCTGGCAGGCGGCGACCGTGGTGGCCCGCGGGAGGTGGAGGAACGGGCGGAGACAGCGGCCGCTCCTGGCCGCCATGCCGGACAACGACCGCAGGCCGCTCCCCCTCGCCAGGCCGAGCAGGACCGTCTCCGCCTGGTCGTCCCTCGTGTGGCCGAGCAGGACCGCCGGCGCCTGGAGGCGGTCGGCCGCCGCGGTCAGCGCGGCGTATCGCGCCTCCCTGGCCGCCGCCTCGGGGCCGCCCGCCGTGCCCACCGTCACCGTGAGCACCTCCACCGGATCGAGACCCATCCCCCGGGCCAGCCCTGCCACCGTCTCGGCGCGCTCGGCCGAGCCCGGCTGGAGCCGGTGGTCCACGGTCAGCAAGCCCGCCCGCAGGCCCATCCTGGGGGCCACGAACGCCAGGGCGGCCGACAGGGCAAGGGAGTCGGCTCCGCCGCTGCACGCCGCCAGGACCAGCGCGCCCTCCTCGACGTGGGCCAGCGCTTCGCGCACGGCCCTGCGCACGTCTGCTACTGCTGGATGCGGCCCCACGGGGCCATTCTCCCGGCTCCCGCCACCACTCCGGCAACGCCGACTGACGTCCGGCCGTCCCTACGGCAACCCGATCGAAGCGCGGTCATCCCTATGGCAACCCGCATGGAGTGCGGCCGTCTCTGGCGACCCCGTTGGAGTGCGGCTTTCTCTGTGGCAACCCGGTTGTGCGCCCGTCCTGCCGGAACACCGGGCGCGCAAGTGGCCTGACCGGCGGGCGCGAGACCGGCACGACGCTCGCAGACCCGCGCACCGACAGGTTCCCGCGGTCCCTGCAGACCGACCCGGTTCTCCGCGCGGTCCCGAAGGGCGACGTGGCACGCGCGGTCCCGGAGGGTGACGCGGTGTTCCGTTCGCGGCGGCGCGTTCGGCGGAAGGCGAGTGACGTGGGTCAGGCGGGGAGGGCCGGGGTGCCTATGACGCGGGCGACCCAGGCGTCAGGGTCGGAGATCTCCGGTGTCGTCGGCAGTGTCTCGGGCGAGGTCCAGATCCTGTTGAAGCCGTCCATGCCGACCCGGTCGACCACGGTGCGGACGAAGGCCGAGCCCTCCGCGTACTGCTTCATCTTGACCTCGATCCCCAGCAGGCGCCGGACCGTGCGGTCGAGGCGGGAGCCGCCCTCGCGGCGCTGGGCGAACTTGGCGCGGATGTCGGCCACCGACGGCACCACCGAGGGGCCGACGGCGTCCATCACGTAGTCGCCGTGCCCTTCGACCAGGGTCATCACGGCCGTCAGGCGGTCGAGGATCTCCTTCTGGCCGGGCGACTGGATGGCGTCGATGAGGTTACCCTCGCCGCCGCGCACCACGTCGGCCACCGTGTCGGCGGCGTTGCGCAGGCGTTCGAGCAGGGTGGGCAGGTCGAGGTCGGACGCGAGCAGGAACTCGGTCATCTGCGACCGCACGTATTCGCGCAACCACGTCACGCCCGTGAACTGGACGCGGTGGGTCTCCTCGTGGAGGCAGACCCAGAGGCGGAAGTCGTGCGGATCGACGCCCATCTCGCGCTCGGCGTGGACGATGTTGGGCGCGACCAGGGTCAGGCGGCCCGTCGGCTCCTCGCCCGTCGGGTCGGGCGGGAGGAAGAGTTCGTACTGGCCCAGCACGCGTGAGGCCAGGAACGCCAGAACGGCGCCGACCTCGACGCCCGTGATGCGGGAGCCCACGGCCGTGACGATGGCGGGTGGCGGGTTGTCGCCGCCGCCCATGCGCTGGGTCAAGGGTTCGAGCACCACGCGGAAGCCCTCGACGTTGGCCTTGATCCAGCCCGGCCGGTCGACGATGGTCGCGGCCTGCGGCGCGGTGTCCGTGTGAATTTTCGTGAACTCGCGCACGTGGCCCTCGGCCTCACGTGACAGGGTGCGGAGCTCGGTGACGGCCTGCCTGGCCTCCTCCCGGCTCACCTGAGGACCGGGGCGCACCAGGCGCGTGCCGGTCGTGACGGCCAGATCCCAGTCGATCACCTGCATAACGTCCACCGTACGTGCTTCTCGTCGTGCCCGCGAAGGTACGGGCCGAGCCGCGATCCGGAGGATCGCCATAAGCGCCACTTCAGTTGCGGGCGACGATGGCGGCGAGGCGGTCGAGTACGGGTTCGGCGTTGACGGGTACGCGGTCGGCCATGAAGGCGAACGTGACGAGCCGCCCGTCCTTCGTGGCGGCCAGTCCTGCCAGGGTGTTGACGTTGTTGAGGGTGCCGGTCTTGGCGCGTACGAGGCCGACCTGCCCCTTGCTGTCGGCGGCGGTGAAGCGGCGGCCGTTGCCGAGGGTGCCGGAGAATCCGGCGATCGGCATGCCGGAGGCGATGGCGTGCAGGTCGGGGTGGTTCGCGGAGCCGGCCATGGCGATGATCTTGGCCAGGGCGTGAGGGCTGATGCGGTTGCGGATGGAAAGGCCGCTGCCGTCGGAGAGCGCGGCGACGCCCTGGGCGGCCCCGAGCCGCTGGAGCACGGCGGTCACGCCCTTGGCGCCTCCTTCGAACGACGCCTGTTGACCTTCCTTGAGTCCGACGTGCCTCATCAGCGCCTCGGCCATGTCGTTGTCGCTCTCGGTCAGGGTGTGCTCCACGAGGGCGTAGATGGGGGCGGAGTCGACCCGGCCCAGCTCGGCGGCGCCGGCGGGGGCCTTGGCCTGGCGTAGGGATTTCGACACCGCTATGCCCTCCTTCTTGAGCAGCCCGGCGAAGGCAGCGGCGGCGTAGCGGGGCGGGTCGTCGACTCTGGGGGCGTTGAAGCGGGGGTGCCGGCGGCCTTCGTCGATGGCGAGGGCGTGGACGGTGGCCACGTTGCCGTCGGGGATGTAGCTCGGCTTCCAGCCGTCGGCCTTGGCTGAGCCGACGAAGAGGGATGTGTCGTACGAGAGGGTGACTTTCTTGATGTTCTGTGACTTGAGCGTGGCGGCGGTGCGGGCGGCCAGCGACCGGAGTGAGGCCTGCTTCGGGTAGCCGGGCTTGGCTGAAGGGCCGGCGAGCAGCGGGTCGCCGCCGCCCACGAGGATGGCGGTGCCGGGTTTGGCGCCCTGGACGACCCTGGTGGACAGGCGGGTGTCGGGCCCCAGAGAGGCGAGCGCGGCGGCGCAGACGGCGATCTTCGTCGTCGAGGCGGGCACGAAGGCGGCGTCGGCGTTGGAGGCGAAGATCTGCTGGCCGGTGACCGCGTCGAGCACGACGGCGCCGACCCTGTCACCCAGGGCCCGGTCACCCAGCGCGCGGGTGAGCTGCCGTGTCAAAGTACTCTTGGTCGGGAGAGGTCCGTCTCCGGGCTTCGCCGGAAGCTGGGCCAGCACAGGTCCCGCGGTGACCACGGGGACGGGGGGAGACTCTTCCTGCGGTGACTCCGTCGGCCCGCCCGGTGGAGACTGCCCCGTCAACGCGCTGAGGCTGAAGCCGGTGGTCATCGCGTAAACGCCGATGACGATGGTCAGGGCTTGGAGCACGACGAGGGTGGTCAGCATCACCCACCTGTCGTGCCGCGCCACGTCGCCTGCCCTCTCTCCAGTGTTCGCCTACGAGACATTAACGCCCAGCCGGGGGTGCCCGGGGGCTGAGCGGGGGAGAAGCCCGGACCGGGCCCCGGGGAGCGGATGATCGTGTCCCCAGACGCCTGGCGAGGTGCTCTCGACCCATGAGAGAGGACCGCGGTGGAGTTCGACGTTGTCGTAGAGATTCCCAAGGGGCAACGGAACAAGTACGAGGTGGACCACGAAACCGGGAAGATCAGGCTCGACCGGCTCCTGTTCACCTCCACGCAGTACCCCGCCGACTACGGCTTCATCGAGAACACCCTCGGTGAGGACGGCGACCCGCTGGACGCGCTGGTGTTGCTGCAGGAGCCGACGTTTCCCGGCTGCTACATCACGTGCCGGGCGGTGGGCATGTTCAGGATGACCGACGAGAAGGGCGGCGACGACAAGGTCCTCTGCGTCCCCTCGACTGACCCCCGCATGCACCACATTCAGGACATTCATCACGTGTCGGAGTTCGACCGGCTGGAGATCCAGCACTTCTTCGAGGTCTACAAGGACCTCGAGCCGGGCAAGTCGGTCGAGGGCGCCAACTGGGTGGGCCGCATCGAGGCGGAGGCCGAGATCGAGCGCTCCTTCCGCCGGGCCAAGGACGAGGGACACCACGGTCACTGACCGTCAGCGGGGCCTGGTGGCGCCCACCAGGTCCCCGCGGTAGATCGAGGCGACCCGTACGACGTCGCCGGTCTGCGGCGCGTGCACCATCTGGCCCCGGCCGACGTAGATCCCCACGTGGTGGATGGTGCCGGGGTCGTCGGTGACGCGGCCGAAGAACACCAGGTCGCCGCGGCGCAGCTGGTCGAGCGGCACGTGCGGGCCTGACGTCCACTGGGTGCCGGTCCAGTGGTCGAGCCGCACGCCGACCTTCTCCCAGGCGCGCATGGTGAGCCCTGAGCAGTCGTAGGTGTCGGGGCCGTCGGCCGCCCACACGTACGGCTTGCCGAGCTGGGTGAGCGCCCAGTTGGCCGCGACGTCCCCAAGGGCGGAGCCGCGCGAGACGAGCCCGGCGAGCGACGCGGCTGCGGCCTTGCGTCGGGCCAGCAGCTGGGCGCGGGTGCGGGCCGCGTCGACCTTGCGCTGGAGGTGCTCCTCGCGAGCCCGCAGTGCCTTCGTGTCGCGCCGCTGCCTGGCCACGGCCTCCTTGGCGGCGGTCTTCGCGAGCCTGGCGCGTTCGGTGGCGGCCCTGTGGGCGGCGTAGGCGTTGGCGGCCTGGATGCGCAGGATGGTCGCGACCTCCTGGGCGTCGCGCATCCTGGCGAGGATCGCGGCCCGCTCACTGCTCATGTGTTCGAGCACGCTCGCCCGGTGCAACATGCCGTCCGTTTCGCCCTGGTCGATGAGGATGCCGAGAAACGGCTCCGTCATCGCCGCGCCACCGTAGGTCTCCGCCGCCAGCAGCGCGACGTCGCGCCGGGCCAGCTCGACCTCGGCGTCGGCCGCCGCGAGGCGCGCCTTCGCCTGCTCGTTGGTCTGTTCGGCGCGCCGGAGCTGGACGAGCTCCCCGTTGTACGCCTCCACCAGCCGCTCGACCTCGGCCGCCAGCCGGCCGAGTCGTGACTGGGCGGTGGCCAGCTTGGCGCTGGTCTCCCCTAGCCGCTTCGACCGCTCGCGTACGGTCTGGCGGACCTTCTTGACGTCGCGCGAGGAGGGGACGGGCTCCGCCATGACCGGCGGGCACATGCCGACCAGCAGGCAGCCCGCGAGCAGCCCAGCCCGGAATGCGCGCATAGGTCCCCCTGGAAGCAGATGGTCACTCTATGCACACAGTCCCCGACGGTTGTCGTGCGTAACAGGGGTTTACGCAGGTCAGCCGCTTTCCGTAGGCGTTGGCGAGGGTTCCCCGGTGTGCGGCGGGGTGGCCGTTTGCGTCGGCTTGGTACTGGTCGGGGTGGGCGTCACCGTGACGGTCGGGGTGGCGG
>NZ_SMKP01000471.1:0-451 GCF_004349015.1 Nonomuraea diastatica | reverse complement strand
TGGTGGTCCGGCAGATGGCCACGATCGAGGCCCAGCGGGAGACGATCGCGCGGCTTGAAGCGACGGTGGAGCGGCTGAGCGCGCGGGTCGCGGAGCTGGAACGCAGGCAGAGCCGCAACTCGGGGAACTCCTCGTTACCGCCGTCCAGCGACACCTTCGTCCGGCCGGACAAGAAGCCGCCGCCCGCAAGCGGGCGCAAGCGGGGCCGCCAGCCTGGCGCGCCGGGAGGTGGCCTGGCCATGGTCGAGGTCCCGGACGAGGTAGAAGACCATGTCCCGGCCGCCTGTGGCGGATGCGGCAGGGAACTGTCGACCACCGACAGCATCGGCCATTCGCGCCGCCAGGTCCGCGACATTCCCCTGGTCACCGTGACGGTGACCGAGCACCGGGCGCATCGCTGCCGGTGCGGCGGGTGCGGCCGCGTCACCAGCGCGGACATGCCCGCGACGGT
>NZ_SMKP01000470.1:0-452 GCF_004349015.1 Nonomuraea diastatica | reverse complement strand
GTCGCCGTGGGGTTGGCGCGTCGATCAACACCCTGCCGGTGCGGCTGGACACCGCCGGCGGAAGCGTCAGTGACGGTGTCCGGGCGGCTCACGAGATGCTGACCGGTTTGATCCGGCATGAGCACGCCCCGTTGAGTCTGGCGCAGCGGTGCAGTGGGGTGCCGGCGGGGACGCCGTTGTTCACCAGCCTGCTGAACTACCGGCACGACACTCTGGACCGTGATGGCGAGGCCGCGGCATGGCTGGGCGTCGAGGCGCTGTCCAGCGAAGAGCGCACCAACTATCCCCTGGTGGTGTCGATCGACGACGGTGGCGACAAGTTCAGGGTCACCGCCCAGACTCAATCGCCGATTGATCCGGCTCGGGTGTGTGCGCTGCTTGTCCAGGCCTTGTGGGAGCTGGTTGAGGGCGATCGTGTGCTGGCTGAGCTGGATGTGCTGTCGGACGCTCAA
>NZ_SMKP01000055.1:0-54045 GCF_004349015.1 Nonomuraea diastatica | reverse complement strand
AGCTGTGTATAAGAGACAGGGGTACGGCGGGAGCTCGCCTGGTGGGACTGCGGGGACGGGCTGCAGTGCGCCAAGTTGTCCGTGCCCGCCCACTGGGCCAGACCGCGCGGAGCCCGTACCGAGGTCGATGTGGCCCGGATGCCCGCGCGGGACCCGCGGCGGAGTCTCGGCCACCTGGTCGTGAACACCGGTGCGGGGTCCTCCATCCAGGACGTGCGGGCACGGCCCGACACCGTGAGCGAGCTGGCGCGGTGGTTCGACGTCGTGATCATGGAGGCGCGTGGGTCCGGCGACCACGACAGCGCGGCGGCCGTACGATGTGCGGCGCCGCCCCCTGACGTGCTGCGGCTCCAGCTGTCACGGGGCCCGGCCGGATGGCGCGCCCACGCCCGCGACAACGCCGCCTACGGCAGGAGTTGCCGCGCCGCCGCGGGAGCCATCCGGCTCACGTCCTGGCAGGTCGCCCACGACCTCGACGCCCTGCGGGCCGCCCTCGGCGAGGCACGGCTGCGCTACTTCGGCAACTCCTACGGGGCCGTCTACGGGCAGGCGTACGTGGAGTCGTTCCCGGCCCGCGTGGGGCGGATGTACCTGGAGGGCGTACCCGACCTCACCGAACCCGGGCTGGAGCGGCGGATGACCGCCAGGGCCCGCGCGGTGGAGCGCCAGCTGTACACCTTCCGCGACTGGTGCCGCGGCCATCTGGGTTGCCCGCTGGGTGAGGACGACGCCGTGTCGGTCTTCGACGACCTGGCCGGACGCGTGCCGCTGCCTGCCGGGCCGCGAAGCAAGGTGAACGCCCGGCGGCTGGCCGCCGCCGTGTACGCCGGTCTCACCCCGGCACGCTGGCCCGAACTGGCCAGCGCCCTGTCGGCGGCCAGATCCGGCGACGCCGGCCCGCTGGCGTCCCTTGCGTCCCCGTCCTTGGTGTCCCCGTCCCTGGCGTCGGCGGGTGCGGACGACGCGCCTGGGCTGCCGTCGAGCGGCGCGCTGAGCGGGCTCGCCCCGGGAGACGGTCATGGTGCGGTACGCGGGCCGGGCGCGACGGCGGGCGGCACGGACGGTACGACCCTGCGGATGATGATGTGTCATGACGTCGGGCCCGCCATGCCCCGATACCGGCGCTTTCTCGCCATGGAGGGGAGGTTGCGCGCGGTCGCGCCCCGGGTGGGGTGGATGAGCGGGAGACAGGAGGCCGGCCGGTGCCTGGGCCTGGCTGGCACGGGACCGTCGCAGGCGTCCCGGCCGTCCTCGCCGTCCGCGGGGACGCGGGTGCTGGTGGGGATCGGGCGGCTGGACATCGAGGCGCCCGCCTCCGGCGCGGCCCGGGTGGCCAGGCGCATCCCCGGCGCGGTGGTGTTGTGGCACGGCGACGGGCATGACGCCTACCTGCTGCAGGGCGTACGCAAGCTCCGCGCCACCTGCCTGCGCGCCCGCGTGCACGACCATCTCGTCAAGGGCACGCTGCCGGCCCGCGGCAGCGCCTGCGGGAGAGCCCTGGTGGAGGCTTGGTAAGCGGTAAGGTGCTGCGCGTGCTGATCGAACGGGCGGTGGCCGCGGACGCGGGTGAGATCCTCACCGTGCAACGGGCGGCCTACGTGAGCGAGGCCCAGCTCTACGGCGACCCGTACATCCTGCCGCTCGTCGAGTCGCTGGAGCAGATGCGCAAGGCCATCGAGAGCGCCGTCGTGCTCAAGGCGCTCGACGCGGGGCGGATCGTCGGCGCGGTGCGCGGGCAGCTGTCGGGCACCACGTGCGTGGTCGGCCGGCTGGTGGTCGCGCCCGACCACCAAGGGCAAGGGCTGGGCACGGCCCTGCTGCGGTCCCTGCACGAGGAGATGCCGGAGGCGTCGGCGTTCGACCTGTTCACGGGGCACCTGTCGGAGGGCAACGTGCGGCTCTACCGTCGCCTCGGCTATCGGGAGACGCACCGGGAGCGGATGGACGACCATCTGACGCTGGTGCACCTGCGCAGGCCCGCAGACCCGAGGTGATCCCCGGCGGCCCGCGGCGGCGTCGGGGACAGGCGTGTTCCCCATGGCTCCGCTCCGGTCGATAGGCTCGTGCCCGTGCTGACGACAGGGCTCACCGGCGGGATCGGTTCCGGCAAGAGCGAGGTGTCCAAGCGGCTAGCGGCCAGGGGCGCCATGGTGATCGACGCCGACAAGATCGCGCGCGAGGTGGTCGAGCCGGGCACGCCGGGCCTGGCCAAGGTGGTCGCCGCTTTCGGCGAGGGGGTGCTCCGCCCGGACGGCTCACTCGACAGGGAGCGGCTCGGGTCCATCGTGTTCAACGACGCCGAGCGGCTGGCCGAGCTCAACGCGATCGTCCATCCGCTGGTGGGGGAGCGGGTGGCCGAGCTGCGCAGTCAAGCGCCCGACGACGCGATCGTGGTCTACGACGTGCCGCTGCTGGTGGAGAACAACCTGGCTTCGATGTACGACGTCGTCATCGTCGTCGACGCGGCCGACGAGGTGCGCGTCAGACGGCTCGCCGAGCACCGGGGCATGCCGGAGGCGGACGCCAGGGCCCGCATCGCCGCCCAGGCGAGCCGGGAGGACCGGCTGGCGGCGGCCGACCTCGTGGTGCCGAACGAGGGCTCCCTGGACGAGCTGGACGCCCGCGTGGCCGAGGTCTGGCACGAGCTGACGAGGCGCGCCGGCCGCGGCTGAGCCCGTTGACGGGCTGACCACGATCCATGACCATCGGAAAGATCGCCCGACAGGTTTCGTGGAAGGACCCCGATGCCGCGCTTGTCCGCAGTCTTAACCGCAACCTTCATCGTGCTCATGGGAATCTTCCCCGGCGCCGCCGCCGGGAGCGCCGCGACGCAGACCTTCCGCAACCCGGTCAACCCGAGCGCCGATCCCAGCCTGATGTACCACGACGGCAACTACTACGTGGCCACCACGCGCGGCGACCGGATCGGCATCTGGAAGTCGCCCAGCCTGGCCACCTTGCTGTCGGCGCCCGAGCAGGTGGTGTGGCGCGACAACGACCCGAGCCGCAACACCCAGATGTGGGCGCCCGCCTTCCGCCACGTCGGATCCCGCTGGTACGTCTACTACACCGCCTCCGACGGCGTCGACGCCAATCACCGCATGTACGTCCTGGAGTCCGCGGGCGACGACCCGATGGGCCCGTACACCTTCAAGGCCACGATCGCCGACTTCGGCGAGTACGCCATCGACGGCGAGCCGATCACCCACAACGGCCGGCAGTACTTCGTCTGGGCCGGCCCGGGCCGCGGCATGGGCGGGCCGGCGCAGCTCTACATCGCCCGCATGAGCAACCCGTGGACGGTGACCGGCGGCCGGGTGGCCATCCCCGCCGACGGTGGCTGCACGGAGGTGCGGGAGGGGCCGACCCCGCTCTACCGCAACGGCAGGACGTTCCTGACCTACTCCACCTGCGACACCGGCAAGCCGGACTACCAGCTGTGGATGAAGAGCATCGCGGACGGCGCCGACCCGATGGTGGCTGCCAACTGGAGGCAGCATCCGGGGCCGGTGTTCTCGCGCAACGACGCCACCGGTGTGTGGGGCCCGGGTCACCACTCGTTCTTCCGCTCGCCCGACGGCACCGAGGACTGGATCGCCTACCACGGCAAGAACACCAGCGTATACACCTACGACTTCCGCACCACCCGTGTCCAGAAGTTCACCTGGAAGGGCGACGGCACTCCCGACTTCGGCCGCCCGCTGGCCGCCGGGGCCACCCAGGATCTTCCGTCCGGCGACCCGGGCGCGGCCACCTCGGTGATCAACGACTTCGATCCGCAGGTGGCGTACGCCGGCACGTGGCAGTCGGGCTCGGGCTGCGGCAACCAGTGTTTCTGGAGCAACGACCACTGGAGCGGCGAGGCCGGCGCGACCGCCACCGTCACGTTCACCGGCACCAGGGTGGCCCTGCTGAGCGTACGCGACCGCGGCAACGGCATCGCCGCGATCTCCATCGACGGCGGCCCGGAGCAGCGCGTCGACTATTACAGCGGCATCCGGGTCGGTGAGCAGCTCAACTATCTGAGCCCGGTCCTGTCGCCTGGCCCGCACACCCTGCGGGTCCGCGTCACAGGCGAGAAGAACCCCGCCTCGGGCAGCACCGTGATCAGCATGGACCGGATCGAGGTGTACTGAGCGTCACGGCAGCAGGTGGGCGGTCTGCTCGTACAGGCGGCGCGTCATCCGGGTCGAGGGTCGGCAGCGACGGGTCGACCGGGGCGCGCCTGTCGTAGGCGAGCAGGCCGCGGCCCGGCGGGTCGTCCATGAGCTCGATGATCGGCTCGATGCTCTTCTCGACCGGCTGGGCGAAGAACCTGGCCAGCACCTTGAGGACGACCTTGGCCGGCTGGCCGAGGCTGTCGGTGCCGCTGTCGGTGAAGCCCGGGTGGTGCAGGAGGAAGCGCGTACGCCCGTCCGGATGGTTGGCGGCGTAGGCGACGCCGAGGAGGTCGGTGGCGCGGCCTCCCTGGAGCACGGCCTTGATGCGGCCGAAGCCGTGCTTCAACGACAGATCGTCCCAGTCGATGCGGCCCTTGGTGACGCCGACGCCGCACACGCTGACGATCATCGGGTTCGCGCCCTTCTCCAGCAGGCCGGTCAGCCCGTAGCTGAGCAGCATGCGGCTGACATAGTAGAGGGCGAAGGTGGCCTCGAAGCCGTCGGGCGTCACCACCCGGCCGGGGAAGTGCCGCATCGCGGTGAGGACGAGCCCGTCCAGCGCGTCGTGCCGCGCCGTGATCTCCTTGATCACGCGTACGTTCTCCGCGACCGAGGTCAGGTCGGCCTGGAGGAACGCGGCCTGGTCGCCGGCCCCGGCGCGGGCCGCCTCGTCGAGGAACCGCCGGCCCTTCGCGGGATCGCTGCCGATGATCGTCACCTGGTCGCCGCGCCGCAGGAAGTGGCGGGCCAACCCTCTCCCCATACCGGTTGTGCCACCCGGCACGACATATGTCTTCATATTTCACCCTCCAAGTCATCGAACGCTGACTTGGAGGAACGTAACACACCATGGTCGTACAATGTCAACGATCGATGACTACGAAGGGAGCCCCGCGTGCGGAAGAGGGACCGGGAGGCCACCAAAGCGCGCCTGCTGGAGGCCGCCAGGCTGCGCTTCGCCCGCGAGGGCTACGACGCCACGAGCGTGCGCGACATCGCCGGAGACGCCGGCGTCGACGCCGGCCTGATCTTCCGCTACTTCGGCAACAAGAAACGGCTCTTCGACGAGGCCACCGCCGACATTCCCGCCGACCTGCTCGACGGCCCCGAGGAGGAGCTGGTCGCCCGCATGGTGCGTTCCGTGGTCTTCGCCGACTGGACCCGCTACGGCGGCGAGCACCCGCTGGTCGCCATGCTGCGCTCCTCGGCCCATGAGGACACCAGGCAGCGCATCCGCGAGGAGGTCTGCAACACCTATGTCAGGGCCCTGGAGGACCTGGCCGAGGGCGACGACGCCGAGCTGCGGGCGGAGCTGCTCAGCGCCTGGCTGGTCGGCATCGGCATCCTGCGCTCGGTCGTGGCCACCCCGGCGCTGGCCGAGGCCGGCCTCGACGACCTCGCTCCGCACGTGGCGGCCGTAGCCGGAGACCTGCTGGGCCGTCCCATGTCGGGCACCTCGGACGCGTGACGGCGCCGCCGGGCGCCGCCTGCCCCGTGCCCGCCGAGCACCCGCCGCACGCCCGGTGTGCAGGGCGTGTCAGGCGGCGGCCAGCGTGTAGGCGTCGGCGACCGCGCTCAGCGCCCAGCGCATCCGCCGCACGTACGTCTCGGGATGGTCGCCCGCCTCCTGCGCCACGTACTCCGCGCACCAGGACGCGTCGCCGCCGCACGCGCACAGCCGCTCGTCCACGGCTTCGCGGATCTGGACGGGCGACAGCCGGTCCGACGGCTGCAGAGCGGTCGCGAAGAGCACCTGCGCAAGCTCGGTCGTGGTGAACATGTCGGGCTCCTCTCCACACGTGCCGTTTGCCGGCACCCTCTAAATAGACATCGAACGGCGGCGGAACTCATCGACATATGACACACAACTTGTGTGGACTTTTCCTCAGGCACCCGTGGGGGAGCCGGTGTCAGGCGGAAAATGCGTCGAAACCGGACCGCGGCCGAACGTAGGATCCGGCGGCATGATCATGGATCCGGAAGTCCGCGCCTACTACGAGCGCGGCGGAGAGCTGACCAGGCTGCGCCAGGGGCGCGGCAGGCTGGAGTTCCACCGCACCCGCGACGTGCTGCGCCGCACGCTGCCCCCGCCGCCCGCGCGGGTGCTCGACGTGGGCGGCGGCGCCGGCGTGCACGCCGAGTGGCTGGCAGCCGACGGGTACGCCGTCGAGGTGATCGACCCGGTGCCCCTTCACGTCACGGAGGCGGCGGCGCTGCCGGGGGTGACCGCGCGGCTCGGCGACGCCCGCGACCTGCCCGTCCCGGGCGGCCAGGCCGACGCGGTGCTGCTGCTGGGGCCGCTCTACCACCTGCCCGAGCGGGCCGACCGGGTCCGGGCGCTGGCTGAGGCGCGGCGGGCCGCACGGCCCGGCGGCACGATCGCCGCAGCCTTCATCAGCAGGTACGCGGCCCTGCACGACAGCGTCTACCACGGGACCTTCACGCAACAGGACGCGCGGGCCGCCGACTACCGCTCCGTCGAGACCGGGACGATCGTCTCGCCCGTGGAGACGGGATTCCGGGGTTACCTGCACACCCCTGAGGAGATCCCCGGCGAGTTCACCGACGCCGGGCTGCCCGAGCCGCGCCGCTACGGCCTGGAAGGCGTGTTCTGGCTCTTTGGGGACGTGAACGCCTGGCTGGATGACGACGGGCGGCGCGAGCTGCTGCTTGACGCCGCCCGCAGGGTCGAGTGCGAGCCGTCGCTCCTGGGGGCCAGCGGTCATCTGCTGGCCGTGACGCGGGTCTAGAACCACCCGCGGTGGCGGGCCATCTTCTCCAGCCCGCGCTCCAGGGCCTGGTCCGCCGCGCCGGTCGGATCGTCGTAGCGGATGGTGAACCGGTTGTAGGCGTCATGACTGGAGGTCAGGAAACCGCCCCGCTTGTCGGCCTCCAGGATGACGTCCATCTTCCCGGGCCCGGCGATGAACGTCAGCTCCAGCTCGTTGAAGTGGCGCCGCCACTTGCCGCCGGCGTAGTACTCGATCTCCTGGAAGAACGGCATCGTCGAGCCGTAGAGCGTGCCGCGCTCCAGGTCGGCCTTCTTGAACCGGAAGCCCAACCGGTCGAGCGCGGCGATCACGTTCTCCTGGACGGGCAGCGGGCTGACGAACAGCGGGTCGAGGTCGCCCTTGTCGAGCGCGCCCGCCAGCGCCAGCTCCGTCTGCACGCCCAGCCTCATTCCGCGCAGCGGCTGCCCCGCGATTGCGCTGATCGGCGTCTCCCACGGGATCGTCACCTCGAACGGATGCTGGTGCTGCGCGCCCGCGGCGAGCTGGAACGGCCCCGAGACCTGCTGGCGCAGGAAGCTGTAGGTCGACTTGTACTCGTTGTCGCCCGACTCGACCTCCACGACCGCGGTCAGGTCGATGTGGATGCCCTCGACCTTGTAGTCCGCCTTGCCGCCGCGGAAGTGGACGACTGCGCGCAGCGGCTCGCCAGGGCGCACTCCCGTGTTGGTCAGCACCGTGTCAACCTCGACGCCCGCGCCGAACGCGGCCATCAACTTGCGGAACACCATGGGGGTTCTCCTATGCGGAAGGTGTGTGGCCGTTCACGTGACCGCTCCCTGGGCCGGAACCCATGCCCGAGATGCGGGGAAGCAACTGGGCCAGGAGGAGGGTGGAGAGCGCGGAGTCCGACTGCCCCTGCTGGGTGCGTACGACCAGCGGCTGGGGCGCGTTCTCCGCCAGTTTGGCGCCCACGTCGAGGCGCTTGCGGGCCAGCTCGTACTGCAGCACGGCCCGGTTGTCCCGGTACGACTCGGCCAGCCGGCGCAGCGCCTTGGCCTCGTTCTCGGCGGCGGTCAGCTCGGCCCTCCCGCGCGCCTCGATCTCCCACGTCACCCGCTGCGCCTCGGTCTCCTGCTCCTCCAGCATGCGCGCCACGTCCTTGCGCGCGGTGTTGTGGGCGGCCTTGACCTCGACCACGCGGGCGTCACGGGTCTTCTTGGAACGCTCGATCTCCATCAGCAGGGTGTCGATGCGGCGCTTGCGGGTCAGCTCCCACTCGCGCTCGTAGGCCGACATCTCCTTGGCCACCTTCTCCCGGGTGGACAGGTGCTGCTGGTACTGGTCGGGCAGCTGGACGTCGGGGATGTTGGCGCCCGTGATGCGCACGCCGTACCTGCCGAGCTGGCGGTTGAGCGCGTCCTGCATGTCGCCGACGTCGGAGCCGCGCAGGTCGTACGCGCGCTCGGTGTTGACCCTGCGGCTGCGCTGCCTGATCGCGTCCTGCACCGCGCTGGAGAGCACCAGGTCGAAGTTGCCCGCGCCGATCGTGCGGACGAACGCGACCGGGTCCACGATGCGGAACTTCAGGAAGAACTCGATCGACTTCAGCGGCACGTTCTCGGCCGTGGGGCAGGCCACGATCGGCGCCGAGTACGGGATCTCGGTCGAAGTGTCGACCACCGCGTCCACCCGGTCCCACGGCAGCCAGAGGTAGTGGCGGCCGGGAGGCAGCGTGCTGGTGATGGCGCCCCATCGGCTGCGCACGCCGGTGGTGCCCTCCTCGATCTCGATGATCGCCTTACGCCAGATCATGACCAGCGCCAGGGCCAGGAAGAACAGCGCCGCGAGCGCGGCGATGATCGTGAGGTCGGTCAGCGCGGCCATGCCGGCGCAGTAGAGCGCCAGGAACACCAGCGCCATCCAGGCGAAGCCGCGGCGGTCCTTGGGGATCACGACGGGGACGAGCTGGCCCTGCTCTCCGCCGCGCAGCAGCTGGCGGATCTCGCCCCAGGAGGCCAGCGACTCCTTGATCTTCGAGAATTCCCTGCTCATCGGTCGCTCACCAGCTCCTCATTCGCTGCGCGGAGTGCCTCGTTCCTCGGCCCTCCACTGCGCTCACTGCGTCGGGTTCGCTCCCTGCTCATCGGTCGCTCACCAGCTCCTCATTAGCTGCGCGGAGTGCCTCGTTCCTCGGCCCTCCACTGCGCTCACTGCGTCGGTTCAGCTCTGTGCTCACAGGAGCTCACTTCCCTGGGCCCGGCCGCCGGGCAGGAGGCGTTCGACGGTCCGATCGAGCTCCGGGTCGGGCTGCGGCGGCTCCACGGCCTCGCCCACGTCGGCGGCGGCCTTCTTGAGCAGGGCGACGATCTCGTCCTCCCGGCCCGCCACGCGCGCGCCGATCTCGTCGAGCCTGGAGCGGATGGCGGCCATGTCCTCGGGGGAGAACAGCACCGCGCCCTTCCCGCCCACCAGCTGCTGCGCCAGGGCCAGGAAGTCGATGTCGGTCTGCTCGCCCACCTGCACCACCTGCGGCAGCCGGGCCGAGACGGACTCCAGCTTGGTCAGCAGGTCCTGCTGGAAGCGGTAGTCGAGGATCTCGGGCGCCTCCGCGGCCGACAGCGCCCTGATGTCCAGCGCCTGGGCCTCCAGCAGCGCGGCGTTGGCGTTGGCCGTGGACTCGGCCTCGACCAGCCGCTGCCTGGCCTGCGCCGTGGCCTGGTGGGTGGCGCGTTCGAGCGCGGTGTCCATGCGGGCCTGGTAGCCGGCGATCTCGGCCTGGATGGCGCTCAGCGTCTCCTGCAGCCCGGCCAGCTCCTTGACCAGGTCGCCCTCGTTCTGCTCCTTGCGCAGGTTCAGCTCGTACTCGTAGGTGTAGGCCTCCTTGGCGACGCGGACCATCTCGGGGGCCGCCAGGTCCATGCGGTATTCCTGGCTGGAGGGCTCGGCGTGCGTGATGTTCACGTCGGTGAGCCGTACGGCGGGCAGGAACTGCTGGTTGAGGCTCTCCAGCATGCCGAGCGTGCTCTCGCCCACCAGGTCGTAGATCTCCTCGGCCCGCTGGGCGTAGATGAGGGAGCGGGTGACCTCGCTGATGGCGTTCTGGAGCTTCGACTGGAAGCCGCTGACCGAGCCGAGCACGAAGATGAACTCGGCCGGGTTCTCGATCCTGAACTGCAGGAACAGGTCCACGCTCGCCTTGACGCCCTGCTGGGTCGGCGCTTCGCTGATCGGCGCGTTGAACGGGTATTCGCGCGTGGTGTTGACGATGTAGCTGACCCGCTTCCACGGGTTGAACAGCGTCACCCGTCCGGGATCCGCGATGTGCACCAGCTTGCCGAACTTCGTGATCAGCGCCTTGCAACCTTCGGGCACCATCACCACGCTCCGCCGCCACCACAGGAACACGGCGGCCAGAACCAGGACGAACCAGTAGTGCGGGCCGAAGATCAGGTCGGTGTTGGGGATGACGTTGCCGAGGGCGCCGATCAGGCCGAGCACCACGAGGATGCCGAGGGGCACGAGGACCTTCGCGGTGCTGCCCTTGGGGATCACCACGGGTGAGATGACGTGCATGCCGTTGTCGGCGAAGCTGCGGTTGACGATCTCGCCGGCCTCGTTCAGCGACGCCGTTCTGGCCTCGATGAGGGTGCCGATGGAGACGCCGCCCTCGCGGGCCGCCACGAAGTCGTGCGGGTTCAGCGCGAAGCCCGGGGCCTGACCCTGTCCACCATGGGGTCCACCTTGGGGTCCAGCCTGGCCGGCGAACTGTTCCACGGCCTGACCCATTGCCTGGCGTACGTCACCCCCTTGCGCCACTGCTTGGGCGATGCCCTGACCTGCTTGGCGTAGTGCCTCTCTGGGACGTGACATTGGACCTTCCTTTTCCGCTACAGGCGATTACGACCGTATCGGGAATGACTTACTGTTCGCTTGCAATGCGGCATCACATATGTATTGCTGTTCGTAGCAGCTGTGCTGCATATGTAGTGGACGCACTACGTCGGGGGATGCATGCAAGGAGTGCGATGAGCGAGACCGTCTACAACCGCATCGCGTTGCTGCGCGCGGAGCGGAACGTGACCCGCAAGCAGCTCGCCGAGGCTCTGGGAGTCCACTACCAGACCATCGGCTATCTCGAACGCGGCGAGTACAGCCCCAGCCTCTCCCTGGCGCTGCGCATCGCCGGCTATTTCGAGGTGCCCGTCGAAGTGGTCTTCTCCACCAGACCCTTCCCCAGGATCGGCGAGCGGTCCGCTTGACGTTTTCTGTCAGTCCGGCCGCCTACAGTGGGCACCATGCGACCGGTCACAGATTTGCAGCGGAAGGTGGCGCCCTTCGAGGTCGTCACCGAGATGACTCCCTCCGGCGACCAGCCGACGGCCATCGCCGAGCTGGAGCACCGCGTCAAGGCCGGGGAGAAGGACAACGTCCTGCTGGGCGCCACCGGCACCGGCAAGACGGCCACGATCGCCTGGCTCATCGAGCGGCTGCAGCGGCCCGCGCTGGTGATGCAGCCCAACAAGACCCTCGCCGCGCAGTTCGCCAACGAGCTCCGCGAGATGTTGCCGAACAACGCGGTCGAATATTTCGTCTCCTACTATGACTATTACCAGCCTGAGGCTTACGTCCCGCAGAGCGACACCTACATCGAGAAAGACTCCTCGATCAACGACGAGGTCGAGCGCCTGCGCCACTCGGCGACCAACTCGCTGCTCACCCGGCGCGACACCATCGTGGTCGCCTCCGTGTCGTGCATCTACGGCCTGGGCACGCCGCAGGAATACGTCGACCGCATGGCCAGGCTCCGCGTCGGCATGGACGTCGACCGCGACCAGCTGCTGCGCCGCCTGGTCGACATGCAGTACACGCGCAACGACCTCGCCTTCACACGGGGCACGTTCCGGGTGCGCGGCGACACGATCGAGATCATCCCGAAATACGAAGAGCTGGCCGTGCGCATCGAGATGTTCGGCGACGAGATCGAGAAGCTCTCGACCATGCACCCGCTGACCGGCGAGGTCATCACCGAAGACGAAGAGCTCTACATCTTCCCCGCCTCCCACTACGTCGCGGGCGAGCAGCGCATGGCGGCCGCCGTGACGGGCATCGAGGCGGAGCTGGCCGAACGCCTGTCGGAGCTCGAGCGTCAGGGCAAGCTGCTGGAGGCGCAGCGGCTGCGCATGCGCACGACGTACGACATCGAGATGATGCGCCAGATCGGCACCTGCTCCGGCATCGAGAACTACTCGCGCCACATGGACGGCCGCGAGGCTGGCAGCGCCCCCAACACGCTGCTCGACTACTTCCCCGAAGACTTCGTCCTGGTGCTCGACGAGTCCCACCAGACCGTGCCGCAGATCGGCGCCATGTACGAAGGCGACGCCTCGCGCAAGCGCACGCTGGTCGAGCACGGGTTCCGGCTGCCGTCGGCGCTCGACAACCGGCCGCTCAAGTGGGAGGAGTTCCTGGAGCGCATCGGGCAGACGGTCTACCTGTCGGCCACTCCCGGGCCCTATGAGCTGGGCCGGGTCAAGGGCGAGGTCGTCGAGCAGGTCATCCGCCCGACCGGCCTGGTCGACCCCGAGATCGTGGTCAAGCCCACCAAGGGCCAGATCGACGACCTGGTCCACGAGATCCGCGACCGCGCCGAGCGCGACGAACGTGTCCTGGTCACCACGCTGACCAAGAAGATGTCAGAAGACCTGACCGACTACCTCCTGGAGCTCGGCATCCGGGTCCGCTATCTCCACAGCGAGGTCGACACGCTGCGCCGCATCGAGCTGCTGCGCGAGCTGCGCACCGGCGAGTTCGACGTGCTCGTCGGCATCAACCTCCTGCGCGAGGGCCTCGACCTGCCCGAGGTCTCGCTGGTGTCGATCCTCGACGCCGACAAGGAGGGCTTCCTCCGCTCGGAGACGTCCCTGATCCAGACCATCGGCCGCGCCGCCCGTAACGTCTCCGGCCAGGTCCACATGTACGCCGACAAGATCACCCCGTCGATGGAGCGGGCGATCGACGAGACCAACCGGCGCCGGGCCAAGCAGATCGCCTACAACGAAGCCACCGGCATCGACCCGCAGCCCCTGCGCAAGAAGATCGCCGACATCCTCGACTCGCTGCAGCGCGAGGACGCCGACACCGACCGGCTGCTCGGCGGGGGCCGCCAGCAGTCGCGCGGCAAGGCGCCGGTGCCGGGCTTCGCCGCCCGGCAGGCCGGTCAGCACGCCAAGGCCATCGCCGGCGACATGCCCAGGGCGCAGATGGAGTCCCTGATCGACTCGCTGACCGAGCAGATGCACCAGTCCGCGGCCGACCTGCAGTTCGAGGTGGCCGCCCGGCTGCGCGACGAGATCAAGGAGCTCAAGCGCGAGCTGCGCGACATGCGCGAGGCAGGCGTCGAATAGGCGAACCCGTGACGGTGGCGCCACGCGTCGACGTCCGGACCCGCGCCCTCCCGATGCCCGGCGCCGACGTGCGCCGGGAGCGAGGCGACCGAGACGGGGGCAGGCCCGGGCCGCGGCGACGTGGGGCGGGGCGGTCACATCCGGGCTTCCTCCCGCAGGAGGGCGGCGAGGGAGCCGGGGTCGGCGGCTGTGACGCCCTTGGCGGCGAACCAGGTGGCGACGTTGCGCGCGTCGCGGTCGAGGAACGACGGGCCCGCCGGATGCGCGATCACGTCCACGATCTGCGGAAGGTCGATGATGACCAGCCTGCCCTCGTGCACCAGGAGGTTGTACGGTGACAGGTCCCCGTGGGCCAGCCCTTCCCTGGCCAGGGTGACCATGGCCGTGACCAGCTGCTCCCACAGGTCGTCCAGGCCGTCGGCCACCTGGGCCAGCCGCGGCGCCGCGAAGCCGTCCCGCGTGCCGATGAACTCCTGCAGGATCTCCGTTCCGGTGATCTGCACCGGGTACGGCACCGGCACCCCGAGTTCCCACAGCCGGCACAGGGCCGCGAACTCGGCCACCGCCCACTGAGCGGCGATCACCTGCTTGCCGAAGGCCGTGCGGTTGGCCATGGCCCGGTTCATCCGGCTCTCGCGTGTGCTGCGTCCCTCCAGGTAGCCGGCGTCGCGGTGGAACAGGCGGTGGTCGGCGGACCGGTAGCGTTTGGCGGCCAGCAGGCACTCACGGTCGGTGCCGGGCACGCCACGCGAGATCAGGTGGACGTCGGCTTCCTTGCCGGTCTTGAGCACGCCGTGCTCGGTGTCGACGGCGGCCAGTTCGGTGACCAGCCAGTCAGGGTAGGGCCGGGGGCCCTTCTCGGTGGGTGTGCTCTGGTCCCAGGTGGACCAGCGATCACCTTCGGGAGGGCCGTCGCCGGTCTCGGAGAAGGTGCTCGAAGAGGTGCTCTCCAACCAGGCGATGTCGTCGGCGTCGAGGGCGTACTTGCCGCGGCGGCGGTGTTGCGAGTGCTTGGGCACGGTGGGATTGCTCCAGAAGTGAGGCCCACCGGCTCGTCGGTCAGGTCAGCGAACGCCCGGCGGGAAGGTGTGAGGACGCGGAAAACGGCACGCGAACAATCGTCATCACAGTCTCACCCTCCCTTCGCGTCGCAGCGATCGACTCGTGCCCGACTATGCCGGTCCACCCCCGGGCGCCGCAACCGAATAAACGGGCTGTCGCGGTGCGGGCGGATGCCGCCGGCATGTGCGGGTCGGGCCGGATATCGCGGTGCGGGACGGCCGGATGGGCGGGTACCGTGCGGGCATGCGACGGTGCGGTGAGTGCGGGCAGTGGGAGCCGGCCGGCGCCCATGGCTGTGCCCGGTGCGCGGGGCTGGTCGACGAGATCGTGGAGGAGGGGTGGCGGGCCTTCCTGGAGCGCGAGTTCGGCGCGCCCGAGCCGCCCGGCGAGCGGCTCCTCGCCGAAATGGTCGTGGACGAACCGGATCGGCATGTGTGGCGCGTGGTGGACGCCGCGTACGACCGCCTGGCCTGCCCGGAGTGCGGCGGCCGGCTCAGCAGGGGCCCGGCCGGGTGCGCCCCCTGCGACCTCGCCAACGGTTTCCGCTATTCGGCCATCGAGATCGACCGCCCGGGTGTGCCGCCGGGCAACGAGCACGCGCTACGGGTCAACGTGGCGGTGACGCGCCGGCCGTACGGGATCTCGGCGTCGGAGGTGCTGCTGCGGCGCCTTTCCCTGCCGCTGCTCCTGGACGGCCGGCTGCCCACCGTGGCGCAGGCTCAGGCCACCAAGGCCATGGTGGTCAAGGGCGCTTCCGAGGCGGAGTTGGCCGCGGTCATCTTCGGAGAGTGCGGCCGTGCGTGATCTCAGGGGTCAATCTGTGACGGCGCCCAAATCAAGATCGATGTCTACCTCGAACCCAATGCCGACCTGCAGCCGCTTGCGGTGGATGCCGGTAGGGACATATGCCCTGACCGCCGGCTCGAGCTCGAATGTATAGACCACGGGCTGACCGTTTTCCTGTTCGACTCGCCAGAAGTGCTTGATGCCCGCGTTTGAATATTTGATCGGCTTGGTGGCTCGATCTCTCTCCCTGGATTCATCCGAGACGACTTCGATGACGAGATGGACATCCTCGGGCTTGAACGAAGTGCCTCTCGTGCTGAAGGCCGACCTTCTGACCAGGAGGACGTCTGGCTCCGGACGTTGATGCACTCCCAACGTCACCGTCATTTCGCGAACAGCCATCAGCTCTCTCGGCGGCCGGAGCGATCGCTCGAACAACCGGAGTGCGAGCATGTGAAAGCCGGTCTGTGGCGACATCATGATGAGTGACCCATCGATCAGCTCGACGTGCCGGGGCGCGTCGGGGGGAAGGTGATCGAGCATGTCGGCGGTCCAGCCACCGGGAGGGCCGGGGTAGAACCATTCCGGGAGGGCCGTGGTCATCGGAATGCCTCCTCAGCGAAGCTCACGCGACGCATACATTGTGTCACAACGAGCGATGGTCAGGGTTCGTTCCTGCGTTCCTCCATCGTGCGGCGGTAGAGGTCGTCGATCTCGTCCAGCGGGTCGGGGTCGCGGCGGCGGGCCTCGATCTCCAGGTCGGTGCGGGAGGTCAGATCGGCGATGCCCGACGCGGTGTGGTGGACCTGGTCATTGAGCAGGCCGGTGCGGATGCGGGCGCACATGGCCGTCAGCTTGGCCTGGTGCTCTCTGAGCCGTTCGAGCGTGACATGGTCGACGTACGGTGACACGCGCTGCTGCTGGGCGAACGTCGCCAGGTGCCCGTCGTGCGTGTCGACGTGGGTCGTCAGGTCGGCGATGATCTTCGGCAGGTCGCCCAGACCCCACCCCTGGCGCTGGGCCTGATCGACGGCCTGGCGGGTGAGGGACATCTCGCGGCGCAGGTCGAGCCGGAGGCGTTCGACCTCCGCGGCCTCGCCCGCGCCCATCGCGTTGACATGCGTGGTGATCCGGGTCGTGGCCTCCCTGGCCTTGACCGCGGCCTTCTTGCCCAGCTTGACCAGCACGTAGATGCCGACGCCGCCCAGCAACAGGAGGAACGCCAGGATCACCAGTGCGATGAGAAGGATTTCGCTGATCTCCGCCACCTCCTGTTGGGATTGATGATGTGAAGGATAGCCGGGCAGGGCGGGTCTGGCGCGCCTGGCCGGGGCGGCTCTTGATCGATCAGTTTGGCCTGTGTTTCAGTTCACCATCGACATCGGTCGCCGGGCAGCGGGTCACGCCGGTCGGCGACGCGGCCTGAGGCGCTTGTGCGGCAGAAGGGAACATGGCGGTGCTTGAGGACAAGGTTGTGATCGTCACTGGCGGTGCGAGGGGGATGGGAGCCGCGACGGCGCGGCGGTGTGCCGCGGCGGGGGCGCGGGTGGTCCTCACGGATGTGCTGGTTGACGAGGGTACGGCCACGGCCAAGGAAGTGGACGCCCGGTTCATCGCCCACGATGTGCGGGATGAGGATCAGTGGGCGGCGGTGGTCGCCCAGACGGTCGACGAACACGGGCGGCTCGACGGGCTGGTGAACAACGCGGGCATCGCCACCATGTTGATGATCGAGCAGCAGTCGGCCGAGGAGTTCGAGCACGTGCTGCGGGTCAACCTGCTCGGCGTCTTCCTGGGTCTCAAGGCGGTGGTGGGGCCCATGCGGGAGTCGGGCGGCGGCGCGATCGTGAACGTGTCGTCGGTCGCCGGCCTCAGCGCCCTGCCCGGCACAGGTGGCTACGGCGCCTCGAAATGGGGGGTGCGCGGCCTGACCAAGATCGCGGCGTTGGAGTTCGGGCGGCACCGCATCCGGGTCAACTCCGTGCATCCCGGAATGATCGTCACAACGATGACCGAGCCGCTCGGCGCGGTGTCCGGCGAGGGCACCTTCCCTCTCGCCCCGGCCGGGCGCTGGGGGGAGCCGGAGGAGGTCGCGGAGACGACCGCGTTCCTGCTGTCCGACGCGGCCTCGTACGTGACGGGGGCCGAGCTGGCCGTCGACGGAGGGCTGACGGCGGGGGAGGCCGCGCTGCTGCTCCGCCCTGACCGAAGCCGCATGGAGGGGAACCGGCGGGAAGAGGGCCCGCGGGACGGGAACCGGCCGGACGACGACCAGCCGGAAGGGAAGCGGTAGGCGGATGCCGTACGCCGACGTCGGGGAGGATGTCCGGCTCTTCTACACCGATGACGGGGACGGGCCGCCGCTGCTGCTCGTGCACGGGTGGGGCGCCGACTCGCACCAGTGGTCGTGGCACATCGACGCGCTGGCCGCCCGGCACCGCGTGATCGCCGTCGACCTGCGCGGGCACGGCTACTCGTCGGTGCCGGAGACGGGCAACACGCCCCGCGCGATGGCCGGGGACCTGCACGCCCTGCTCGGCGACCACCTCGGCATCCCGCAGGCGACCGTGGCCGGGCACTCGATGGGCGCTCAGGTGGTGTCCATCCTCGCCGTCGAGCATCCCGGGCAGGTGCGCGGGATCGTCGCCGTCGACCCCGGCTACGGCATGACGGCCGACATCGCCGCAGGTCTCCCCCAGATGCTCGCGGGCCTGCGCGGCGAGCACGCGCACACGGTCGCCGAGCAGATCGACGAGTGGTGCACGAACGCCGCCACCCCCGCCGTCATCAGGCGCTGGCACAAACGCCGGCTGCACGGCATGCCGCCGCACGTGCTGGCCGAGGCGTTCGAGGCGATGTTCACCGGACCGGACGCGATCGGGGTGCGGCCGGCCTCCGACGACTATCTGGCGCGCAGGCGGTGCCCGGTGTTGTCGATCTGGTCGGATCCGGGCCGGGCCCGCTGGGAGGCCGGGTTGTTGCGGGATCCGGCCTCGAAGGTGGTGTGCTGGGAGGGTTCGAGCCACCGGCTGCACGAGGAACGGGCCGCCGAGTTCGTGCACCTGGTGGAGGGGTGGGTGGCCCGCCTGCGGACGTGACCGGCCGGTGCCCGGACCGGGGTCACGCCAGGGGGCGGCTCCCGGCCGCCCTTCTGCGGGCGCGGCGGCGGCGTACTTTCCTGATGAGCCACCAGCTCAGGACGGCGAGCAGCAGCAGCGCGACGATCACGAGGACGGGCAGGAAGATCGCGACCAGGCTCAGGCCGAGCGAGCCCGCGTCCTCCGCCGTGCTCACGATCGGCGCGCCGGTCCCGGCCGTGCCGACGTTGATCACCGGCCGGGCGGTGGTCTTGATCACGTGTACGGCCAGCGCCATCACGATGCCCAGCAACCATCCGGCCCACGGGTGCTCGGCCATCCAGGTCGACTGGTCGAGCTCGGCGGCGGCGCTCGTGGCGGAGAACACCACGCCGCCCGACGCCGGGCGGATCACGGTCTGGATGGCGTCGTTGACGCTGTCGACGGCGGGGACCTTGTCGAGGACCGTCTCCGCGATCAGCAGCACCGCGATCACGGCGAGCACGCCCCAGTGGGACAGCCAGGCGTAGCCGTCGGGGAGCTTCACGGCGTCGGTGAGGTTGGCGAGCACGCCCACGACGAGGAGCGGGATGTAGGCGTTGAGCCCGGCGGCCGTGGACAGGCCCAGACCGGTCAGAGCGGCGAGCATGCCCCTAGTCTGCCCGGGCCGCGTCGTCCATGAGGCCCGCCAGGGCGGGACCGGTGAACTCGGCCACCGCGCGCTCGTACTTCTCCATCCCCCACGACCAGAAGTCGAAGTCGATGCTCTCGTTCGCGCTGTCCTGGATGGAGGCCCAGAGTGTCCAGCCGTACTTGGACATGAGGCCGAGCAGGCGGGCGCGGGCGATCTTGTGGCGGAGCGGGTGGCCGTAGTACGCGGTGACGAGTGCCTCCAGGTGGCCGGGCGGCAGGTCGGACTCGCTCCAGATGTTGCCGAGCTCGAAGCAGGGGTCGTTGTTGCCGGCGTACTCGTAGTCGATCAGCCAGAGGCGCCGGCCGTCGTCGAGGATGTTGCCGGGTAGGAGGTCGTTGTTGCACGGAACCGTGCCTTCATCCCGTATAGCGAGACATTTCCGGATCTCGGCCACGATGGGCATGAAGTCGAGATATCTGGAAGGAAGTCGGAAGCCGCGTTCCTGGACGATCTCCAGGTAACGCAGCTGCACGTCGAACATGTCGAAGTCGCTCACGAACCGCGGCCCGGCGTGCAGCCGCCGGCACACCTCCGCCACCCTCGGCAGGTTGGCCGGATCGTGCAGATCGGCCTCGGTGAACGTGCGCGCGTCGAGGTAACCCACCACCAGCACCCCCTGACCGGGCAGGTAGGCGTGCACCGGCGCGCCGACCCCGGCGCGTGCCGCGGAGAGCGAGTTGGCGTGCTCGGCGTCCCTGTCGATGGCCAGCAGCGCGCCGTCGCTGGCCGACACGCGCACGACATACGCGCCGCCGGGCGTGGTCACCTTATAGTTGCGATTGGTCAGCCCGCCTGGCAGCTCCTCCACGTCTCGTGGCACGCCGGACAGCAGGGGGATGCGATCGAGGACCTGGGCAACGGCCATGGTCGATGCTAGCTCCACCTGCCCAAACGGTCTAGACCTTTTATGGCGCGGCGGTTAGCCTCGCGACCATGAGCGACTCGGCCCGCATCGTGATCATCGGTGGTGGGGTGGGCGGCACGTCCGTCGCCTACCACCTCACCCAACTAGGCGAACGCGACGTCGTCCTGCTGGATCGGGACGAGCTCACCAGCGGCTCCACCTTCCACTCCGCGGGCCTGGTCGGCCAGTTGCGCGCCGACCCGGCGCTGACCCGGATGAACCAGTACTCCGTCGAGCTCTACCGCACCCTCGACGCCGGCTGGACGGAGTGCGGCGGCATCAAGCTGGCCTCCACGCCCGAGCGCATGGCGGAGATCCGCCGCCAGATCGGCTGGGCGCGCACGTTCGGGCTGCCGCTGCGGGAGATCTCGGTGGCGGAGGCCGTCGAGCTGTTCCCCCTCATGGACCCTGACGGGGTCGTGGGGGCCGCGTACCTGCCCACGGACGGGCAGGTGGACCCCTCCCAGCTCTGCTACGCGCTGGCCGCGCGCGCCCGCGAGGGCGGGGCGAGGCTGCGCACCAAGACGCGCGTCCTCGGCATCACCACCGCGCGCGGCCGGGTCACCGGCGTGCGCACGGACCAGGGTGACATCGACTGCGAGATCGTGGTCAACTGCGGCGGCATGTTCGCCGCCGAGATCGGCCGCATGGCCGGCGTGCGCGTCCCGATCGTGCCGATGTCCCACCAGTACGTGGTGACCGACGCCTTTCACGACCACACGGGCCTGCCCACGCTGCGCGACCCCGACCTGCTCGTCTACTACCGGCAGGAGGTGCAGGGCCTGGTCATGGGCGGCTACGAGCGCACGTGCGCGCCCTGGACGGCCGGGCCGAACTCCTTCGACGCCGTGCCCCCGGACTTCAACGGCCGCCTCCTGCCCGAGGACTGGGCGAGATTCGAGGAGATTTCCGAAAATTCCAGGATCCGCGTGCCGGCGATGGCCGACGTCGGCATCCGCAAGCTGATCAACGGGCCCGAGGCGTTCACCCCCGACAACGAGTTCTGCCTGGGGGAGACGGAGGTGGGCGGGTTCTTCGTCGCGGCCGGGTTCTGCGCCCACGGCATCGCCGGCGCCGGCGGCATCGGCAAGGTGATGGCGGAGTGGATCGTCGAGGGCGAGCCCGCCATGGACGTCCGGCACATGGACATCCGCCGCTTCGGCCGCCACTACCGCTCGCCGTCGTACACGGTCAAGCGCGCGGTCGAGAACTACGAGACGTACTACGACATCCGTTACCCCGGCCATGAGCGGTCGGCGGGACGGCCGTTGCGGGTCTCGCCCGCGTACGCGTGGCACCAGCGGCACGGGGCCGTCTTCGGCGAGAAGGCGGGCTGGGAGCGGGTCAACCACTACGCGGCCAACGCCGCCAGCGGGGACGACGACGAGCGCCCCGCGGGCTGGGCGGGACGCGAGTGGTCGCCCGCGACCGGGGCCGAGCACCGGGCCACGCGCACGGCAGCCGGGCTGTTCGACGAGAGCTCGTTCGCCAAGATCGAGGTCACCGGTCCCGACGCGGCCACCCTGCTGGAGTGGGTGTGCGACAACCGGGTCGCCCGCCAGGTCGGCGCCGTCACCTACACCCAGGCGCTCAACCGGCGCGGCGGCATCGAGTGCGACTTCACCGTCACCCGGCGCGGCGAGGAGGAGTTCCTCGTCGTCACCGGCACCGCGTGCGGCACGCACGACCTCGGCTGGCTGCGCAAGCAGGCCGCGCTCACGGGCTCCACCGCCAGGATCGCCGACGTCACCGGCCAGTACGCCTGCGTCGCCCTGTGGGGGCCGCGCGCCCGCGACATCCTGTCCAGCCTCACCCCCGGCCCGCTCGACTTCCCGTTCATGTCGTCACGTGAGCTCACCGTGGGCGACGTGCCGGTGCTGGCGCTGCGGGTGACGTTCGTAGGGGAGCACGGCTGGGAGCTCTACTGCTCCAGCGAGTACGGGCTCGCGCTGTGGCAGGCGCTGTGGGAGGCGGGCCAGCCGCACGGGATGGCGGCCTGCGGCTACCGCGCCATCGACAGCCTCCGGCTGGAGAAGGGCTACCGGGTGTGGGGCGCCGACATCGGGCCGGAGACGACGCCGTACGAGGCGGGGCTGGGGTTCTGCGTCAAGCCGGACAAGGACTTCCTCGGCAGGGACGCCCTCGACCCCGATCCTGGCAGGAGGCTGCGCTGCGTGACGCTGGGCGACCCGAGGGCGGTCGCGCTCGGCAACGAGCCGGTCCGGGTGGACGGCCAGGTGCTGGCCCGCGTCACCTCCGGCGGGTACGGCTACACCGCCGGCCGGTCGATCGCCTACGCGTACCTGCCGGTCGAGCCGGGGGCCGGGGTGGAGATCGAGGTCGAGGGCACCTGGGTGCCGGGCACCGTGGTCAAGAACCCCCTGGTTCCGTGACGCCGCTGCGCACCGAGATCCGCACCCGGTCGGGGCGGAACAGGTCGCGGGCGAACTCCACGGGCATGCCGCCGGCCGCGTACGCCGTGCGCTCGATCAGCATGAGCGGCGCGCCCGGCGTCATGCCCAGCTCCGCGGCCTCGGCCGGACGGGCGATCACCGGGTCGAGCCGCTCGGCCGCCGTGCGCGGCGCCAGGTCGTAGCGGCCGGCCAGCAGCGCGTAGAGGGAGCCGGTGAGATCCTGGTCGAGCAGGCCGGGCAGGTCGGGGAAGTAGGAGCGTTCGAGCGCCACAGGCGACCGCCCCGCCGAGCGCACCCGGGCCACCTCGTGCACCGGCGAGCCGGGAGCGACCCGCAGCGCCCTGGCCACCGCCGCGGGCGCGGGCACCGTCGCCGCCACCAGGATGCGCGCCTCGGCCCGCAGGTGCGCCCGCCGTATCTGCTCGGTGAACCCGGTCAGCCCGGTCAGGTCGCACTCGATGCGCGGCTCGGCCACGAACGCGCCGCCCGCCCTGCCGGGCATCCTGACGAGCACGCCGTCGCGTTCCAGCGTGGCCAGCGCCTGCCGGAGCGTCATCCTGCTCACGCCGAGCCGCCCGGCCAGCTCGCGCTCGCCGGGCAGCCGGTCGCCCGGCGCCAGCTCGCCGCCGGAGATCGACTCGAGCAGCCACCGCTCGATCTGCACGTGCGCGGGGACGCCGGTGCCGCGCTCCAGCTGAGGCGGTGTCCCTACCACACGCGCATCGTAGCCCGGTCAGCCCTTGATGGCCCCCTGCGTGATGCCGTTGACGAAGCTGCGCTGGAAGATCAGGTACACGACGACGATCGGCGCGATGACGATCAGGCAGGCCGCCGCCAGCAACGGGATGTCCGTCGTGTACTGGCCGACGAACAGGCCCAGGCCGCTCGGCGCGGTGCGCCGGTCCGGGTCCTGCATCATGACCAGCACCAGCATGAACTGGTTCCACGACCACATGAAGTACAGCACCGACAGCGTGGTGACCGCAGGCCAGGAGATGGGCAGCAGCACCCGTGCCAGCACGACGAGATCCCTCGCGCCGTCGATGCGGGCGGCCTCGACGAGCTCGTCGGGCACGTTCGAGAAGTGCGTCTGCATCCAGTACACCCCGAACGGCATGAACAGGGCCGCCTCGGCGAGGATGATGCCGGTGTAGGAGTTGGTGAGGCCGACCTCGCGCAGGTTGAAGTAGAGCGCCACCACGATGAGCTCGATCGGCAGCGTGAGCCCCAGCACGAACCCGAACGACAGCGTCCGATGCCCCCACACCTTGAGAATCGTCAGCCCGTAGCCGGCGAGAGTGGCCAGCACCACGGAGAGCGGCACCACGAAGACCGCGATCAGCACGCTGGAGCGCATCAGGGCGGTCATGTTGCCCCGCTCCCAGGCGAGCGCGAAGTTCTCCCACGACCACCGGTCCGGGATGCTCAGCCCGTCGAGCTGCGCGCCGGGAGGATGCAGGGCGGCCAGAATGATGCCGACGAACGGCACCAGCACCATGGCCGCCAGCACGACGAGCACTCCGTAACGGACACCGACACCGCCGCGCATGCTCAACCCTCGTCTCTCATGAAGTACCGGACTGCGCTGACCGCGGCGATCACGATCACGGTCAGCACGACGGCCAGCGCGCTGGCGCCGCCGATGTCGCCCTCGTTGAAGGCCAGCCGGTAGACGAGCAGGCCGGGCACGTTGGTCTGCCCGGCAGGGCCGCCGTTCGTCGTGACGAAGACGAGGTCGAAGCTGGCCAGCGCGGCGATCGTGGTGATGACGCCGGCGACCGTGATCTCCCTGCGCACCCCGGGCAGGGTGACGTGCCGGAACTGCCGGAATGATCCCGCGCCGTCGAGCGTGGCCGCCTCGTACAGGGACGGGTCGATCTTCTGCGCGCCGGCCAGGAAGAGCATCATGCACAGCCCGCTCATCACCCAGGTGCCGATGAGCCCGAGCGCGGCCAGCGCCAGGCCGTAGTCGCCCAGCCAGGCACGGGTGATCGCCTCCAGCCCCAGCAGGTCGAGGAGCTGGTTGACGCCTCCGGACTCGCTGTAGAACCAGCGCCAGGTGATGCCGACGGCGACGAGCGGCAGCACCTGGGGGAGGAAGAAGACGACGCGGAAGAACGTCATCCCCCGGCGCACCTTGCCCATCATGAGAGCCGTCATGAGCAACCCGGCGCCGATGGGGATGACCGAGAAGAAGACGATCAGCACGAGGCTATGCAGGATGGCCTCGTACAGCGACGAATCACGAAATATCTTTATGTAGTTGTCGAAACCCGCCCAGACCGGTGGCAGGATGCCGTCCCACGTCAGGAGGGACAGGCGCAGCGTGTTCAGCGCAGGCCAGATGGCGAACCCCAGGTACACCGCGAGCGCGGGCAGCACGTAGAGCCAGCCGCGCAGCCGTCGTCCGCGCCAGTGCGGGGGGCGGGCGCGCCGCCCGGCCACCCGCTCCCCGCCGCGCGCGGGGAGCGGCGGGGCAACGGCCTGGCTCAGCTCACGAGCCATGGTGCGCGTCCCACGACTCCTGCAGGGAGCGCAGGAACGCGTCGGGGGCGGTCTTGCCGCTGATGAGGCCCTGGATGCCGGGAGTCAGCTTGTCGATCATCCCGGGGGAGGCGTAGTCGGGGAACGGGACGATGCCGTTGCCCTGCGCCACCGGCGTGAAGACGGCCGCGATCTCGCCGCGCAGCCCCGTGCCGCCCAGGTCGGCTTTGGTGTCGACCGGCATGAACCCGCCGTCGAACTCGATTCTCGCGGCTTCCGGCGAGCTCAGGTAGTCGAGGAACGCCGCGGCAACGTTCGGATGCTTCGTCTTCGACGAGATGGCGTACGCGACGCTCGCTCCCGAGGCGACGCTAGCGGGCTTGTCCGCCGATGCCGAGGGCAGGAGGAAGAAGCCGACGTCGTCCTTCAGCTCGCTCTCCAGTGCGGTGGCGCCCCAGTTGCCGGTCACCAGGAACGCGCTCTTGCCCTTGGCGAAGTTCGCCAGCGCGTCGGTGTCGGCCGTGGCGTTCGCCGCGTCGGGGAAGTATCCCTTGCGCGCCCAGTCGGTCAGCGTCTGGCTGGCCTTCAGCGCGGCCTCGTTCTCGATCGTCGCGCCCGGCTTGCCGTACACCCAGGCTCGGTAGTCGGCGACGTCGCCGGTGACGTTGAGCAGCGCGTTCCAGAGGTGGAACCCGCCGACCTGGAGCGCGCCGAGGCTCAGCGGGGTCCGGCCGGAGTCCTTCACCTTCTGCATCGCGGCCTCGAACTCGGCCAGCGTCTTCGGCGCCTCCTTCACGATCTTCTTGTTGTAATAGACGCCGACCACGGAGAGCCCGCCCGGCACCGCGTACAGGCCGCCGGTACCGAACTGCTTGGCCGACTTGTCGGAGCTGAGGATCTCGAGGGTCGACGGCGGGAACTTGCCGTTCCAGCCGTACGCCTGGGCCCACGGGCCCAGGTCGAGGATGAGGCCGGCCGGGACCAGGGAGTTCATCGCGCCGGGGTTGTACTGGGCGATGTCCGGCGCCGCGTCGGACGACATCGACAGTTTGATGGACTTGACGTAGTCGTTGAACGGCGTCATCTGAGGCTTGATCGTGACGTTCGGGTGCTTCTTGGAGAAGCCGTCGATGAGCGCCTTGGTGGGCGGGTCGTTGCTGTAAGCCAGGGTGAGCGTCACCGGGTCGCCGGGAATGGTGGTCGACACGTCGATCTTCTGTGCCGTACCTCCCCCCGTGCTACTGCTGCCCGCGCAGGCCGTCAGAGCGGATGCCGCCGTGACGCCGAGCGCTACGAGCGCTGCGAGCCGCCGGGCTGGTCTCGTCATGCGCATGACCTTCCTCCTCTATCGGGTGGGTTGTCGGCCCTCATGGCGACCGCCTCTCACCAGGCCGAACCTGGTCCGCTCGATCTCGTCCAGCGAGTGGAGCAGCGCCCCGTGGACGACGGCGTCCTCCTGGAGCGCCGAGACCTCCAGCGCCGGCTGGTCAAGCGGCTCGCCGGACAGATGCCGCCGGAGCGCCGCGAGCAGCCTCTCGCCGCATCTGGCCAGGGGACCGCCGATGACCACCAGCCGCGGGTTGAGGATCGCCCTGATCACGGCGATGCCTTTGGCGAAGCGGCGCGCCACGACGTCGATCGCCTCCAGAGCCGCCGGGCTGCCGTCGGCCACGGCGTCGAGCACGGCCTCGAACGCGCGATCGCCCGCCGCCTCGATCCGGGCCAGGAACGTGTCGTCGCCGGCGCGCTCGGCCGCCGCCGTGGCCTGGCGCACGATCTCAGCCCCGCCGACGCGGTCCTCGAACGGGCCGAGGCCCTGCGGATGGCGGGACTCGGAGTGGCCGGCGCCCGCCCTGTCGGCGAACAGGTCGGCGAACAGGTCGAGGAAGCCGACGTCGCCCGCGTCGTTGGAGGCGCCGCGGTAGAGCTCGCCGTTCAGCACGATCCCGGCGCCCACGCGCTCGCCCCAGTGCAGCATCACCAGCGAGTCCCCGCGCCGCTCCGCGTCCCGCCACCGCTCGCCCTGCGTGGCCAGCTTGACGTCGTTGTCCAGGTAGATCGGGCAGCCGAGCGCCTCCCGCAGCCGGCGCGGAAGGATGTCGCCGGTCAGGCCGGGCATGCTCGGGATGAGCTTGATGATCCCGGCCGCCGGGTCGACGATGCCGGGGGTGCCCACCGAGGCGAACCAGAGGTCGCCGGCGGCGAGGCCCGCCGAGCTCAGCGCCCGGTCCACTGCGGACAGGAGCGTCTCCACCACCTGCTCGCCGCCCGGAGCCGCGCCGAGCTGCGTCGCGCCGGTCGCCGTGACCGTCCCGGCCAGATCCGCCACCGCCACGCGCAGGTCCTGCGGGCTGATCGACAGGCCGAGCACGTGGCCGGCCTCCGCCCGGAATCGCACGAGCTGCGCGGGCCGTCCCGCCCTGCTGGAGTCGCGGTCGAGGGGGCCGAACTCGGCGATGCCCTCCTCGACCAGCGCGTTGAGCGCTCGGGTGACCGCCTGCCTGGACAACCCCACCGACTTGGCCAGCGCCGACACGCTCATGCTGGTCTCGGCCCGCAGCCGGCGCAGGATCGCGGCGGAGTTGACCTCCCGCATGAACTGCGTTCCCGCGGCGACCAGCTGCTCCATGACCTCTCCCAGACCCCTCGACCAGATGTGGCGGTACGCTAGCATAATAATTATGTACTGTACGGAACTAATGGGTCGAGGAGTGTGACCTGCGATGTTGTCCGATGACGGCGAGCATGCGCCGCTGTGGGCGGACACCGTCCGCGGCCTTGCCCATCGCGTGCTGGGGCCCGTGGCGGAGTCTGTCCGGTTCGCCGCCCTCGACGGCGAAGGGCGCGGCTACGCCTACGAGGCGAAGGGCGGCCGGCTCACCATCGCCGCGACGGACGGGGTGAGCGCGTCCGTCGCGCTCCATCACTACCTCCGGGAACGCTGCGCCATGTCCGTGGACTGGGACACGGTGCTGCCGCTGCGGCTGGCGTCTCTTCCCGACGCCCTGCCCCGCCAGGGCTCGGCGCGGGTGCGGGAGGGCTACTACTTCAACTTCTGTACCTTCAGCTACACGATGCCGTACTGGGACTGGGCCGACTGGGAGCGCGAGATCGACTGGATGGCGCTGCACGGCATCACCATGCCGCTCGCCGTCACCGGCCACGAGGCGGCGCTGTACGCCGCGTACTCCCGTCTCGGCCTCGACGACCACCGCATCCGAAGCTTCCTGGGCGGGCCCGGCTACCTGCCGTTCCAGTTCATGGGCTGCCTGGACGGCTTCGCCGGCCCGCTTCCCTCGTCCTGGATCGAGCGCCACCGCGAGCTCGGGGCGCGCGTCCTCGACCGCGAGCGCGCCTTGGGCATGACACCTGTGCTCCCGGCCTTCACCGGGCACGTCCCCCGCGAGACGGCCGCGGCGGCGCGGGCCGGCCGTCGCGAATGGCAGGGGTTCGAGACCTGGGTCCTCGACCCGGGCGACCCGCTGTACGAGCGGATCGGCGCCGAGATCACCCGCGCCCAGATCGAGCTCTTCGGCACCGACCACCTGTACGCGGCCGACCCGTTCATCGAGATGATCCCCATCGACGCCGACCCGGCCTTTCCCGGTGCCGTGGCGGCCGCGACGCTGGCCGGGCTGCGGGCCGCCGACCCGGACGCCGTCTGGCTCATGCAGGCCTGGCCGTTCTCCTACCAGCGGGAGTTCTGGACCGAAGACCGCGTCACCACCTTTCTCGATGCGATCCCGGACGGCCGGATGCTCGTGGCTGACCTGTGGGCGGAGCACGACCCGCTGTGGGGCCGCTTCGACGAGTTCTCCGGGAAACCATGGCTCTGGTGCGCGCTGCTCAACTTCGGCGGCCGCACCGATCCGGGTGCCGGCCTGCGCGGGGTGCCGTCCGCGATCGACGCCGCCCTGGCGGCGGACAGCCCGCCGACCGGCATCGGCCTGTCCATGGAGGCCACCCGCAACAACCCCGTCTTCTTCGAGCTGGTGGCCGACCAGATCTGGAACCGGGTCTCCGGCGTCGACGCCTGGCTGGACGCCTTCGTCCCCTGGCGCTACGGCGGCCGGCGGACGGCCGAGCTGCGCGCGGCCTGGCACGACCTTCTGGACACCGTCTACGGGGCCGAAGGCCTGCGCATCTCTCCCGACCGGTTCAAGGGCGTCCTCACCGCCAAGCCGTCGTACACCGTCGGCGTGGCGGAGCTCCGCGCCGACGTCGCCCGCGGCCTCCGGTACCCGCCGGACGTGCTGGCGCGGGCCTGGGAGCGGATGATCGAAGTGGCCGAGCGCGACCCAGGACTGGCCGCGGGGCCGCTCGGGCACGACCTCGCCGAGATCGGCATCGCGTACCTGGCCAGGGTGGCCGACCGGTTCTGCCTCGACGTCGTGGAGTCGGCCGGTGACGCGGCGCACGTCGCCCGGTTCCTGCGCGTCTTCGAGGACCTCGACCGGATGCTGGCCTGCCGCCCCGAGTACACCTT
Organism: Nonomuraea diastatica; assembly: GCF_004349015.1. Taxonomy (NCBI): domain Bacteria; kingdom Bacillati; phylum Actinomycetota; class Actinomycetes; order Streptosporangiales; family Streptosporangiaceae; genus Nonomuraea; species Nonomuraea diastatica. The sequence continues at coordinate 24,842 of NZ_SMKP01000055.1, read as the reverse complement.
CCAGCACTGGGAGGCCAAGGCCGTGTCGTGGGCCACCGGACCCGCCGACCGCGACGTGCTGCTGGACAACGCCCGCCGCATCATCACGGTGTGGGGCACGACGGACAGCCCGCTGCTCGACGACTACGCGGGCCGGCACTGGGCGGGGCTCCTCGGCGGCTACTACCGCGACCGCTGGGAGTTGTGGGCGCGAGGACTCGGCCGCGCGCTGGCCGGCGAACCCGGCACCGAGGCGGAGCTGCGCGAACGGCTCCGCGACCGCGCCGAAGCCTTCCTGCGCGAGGGCGCGGCGCCGGTGACCCCCGGCGACCCGGCCGCCGAGTCCCGCCGGCTGTTCAGCACGTACGCGAGCGCGTTCACCGCCGAAGACGAACGACGAGGAGCACGATGACCCAGCCGGTGCCACCGACCGAGCGCCGCAACCCCCGCACCGCCGGCATCGACGCCCTCGAGTCCGGCGACGTCCTGCGGCTCCTGCTGGAGGAGGACGCCAGGGCGGTCGAGGCGGCCCGCGCGGCGACCGGCCAGCTGGCCCTGGCGGTGGCCGAGACGCACCGGCGGCTGGGCCGGGGCGGCAGCGTCCACTACTTCGGCGCGGGCGCGTCGGGGCGGCTGGCGGTGCTGGACGCCACCGAGACCACGCCGACGTTCGGGGTGGCGCGCGACCTGTTCACCGCCCACTTCGCCGGCGGCCCCGCCGCTCTCACCGACCCGTCCGCCGACCACGAGGACGGCGAGGCGCTCGGGGCGGCCGACGCCGGGGTCCTCGACGAGGCGAGCGTGGCGATCGGGATCACGGCGTCCGGGTCCACCCCCTACGTGGCCGGCGCCCTCCGCGCGGCCAGGGCCGCCGGCGCGCTCACGGTGCTCATCACCTGCAATCCGGACGCGCCGCTGCGCGAGCTGGCCGAGATCGGCGTCGTCGCCGACACCGGGCCCGAGGCGCTGACCGGCTCCACCAGGCTCAAGGCCGGCACGGCCACCAAGGTGCTGCTCAACGCGTTCTCCACGGCGCTCATGATCAAGGAAGGGCGCACGTACGGGAACCTCATGGTGGGGCTGGTCGCCACCAACGCCAAGCTCGCCGAGCGCTCGGTGAGCCTGCTGGCCGAGGCGACCGGCCTCGACGCGGCGGCCTGCCGCACCGCACTGGCGGAGTCGGACGGGCGGATCCCCGAGACGCTCGTGCGGCTGCTCACGGGATGCTCACCCGGGCAGGCACGGGTGGCGCTCGGCGCGAACCCCGGCGTCCGGGCGGCCGTCGCCGCGCTGGGCGGGCGCGCCGGATGAGCAGCACCGGCTTCGCCGGCGTGGACGTCGGCGGGGGAGGCATCAGGGTGCGGGCCGAGATCGGAGAGGAGAGCGCGTACGGGGAGCACGTGGCGCCGGTGCCCCGCGACAGGGGACGGGTCGACCTCGCCCGGCTCGCCTCCCGCATCGCCCTGGCGGTCGAGGGCGCGATGCCGGTCCCCGGCGGGCTTCCGGCCGCCGTCACGCCGGCTCAGGAGCGGCCGGGGGTGACGCGGGATGTGGGGCGGTTCGCGGGGATGGCGATCGGGGTGACCGGGTTGCCGGGGCTTGTCAGGGATCCGGGGACGTTGTGGGACGCGCTGCGGGAGCGGTTCGGCCTGGAGACGCTCGTCGTGGCGGGCGACATGGTGACCACGCACGTCGGCGCGCTCGGGTTCCGTCCCGGCGTCGTCGTCGCCGCGGGAACGGGCGTCATCACCCTCGGCACGGACCTCGACCGCGTATGGAACCAGTCCGACGGATGGGGCCACCTGCTCGGCGACCACGGCGGCGGGGCCTGGGTCGGCATGCACGGGCTGCATGCCGCCCTGCGCGCGCACGACGGCCGGGCCGGCGGCTCGCTCGCCCTGCTCGACCGCATGACCGCCCGCTTCGGCCATCCCCTGGACCTGGTGGCGCTCGTCTACGAGTCGGGCTCGGCGGCGCACCACCTGGCGTCGTTCGCGCCGTCCGTCGCCGACGCGGCCCGCGCGGGGGACCCGGTCGCCAGGCGGATCTGGACCGAGGCAGGACGGCAGCTCGGCCAGAGCGCGGCCGCCGCCGCGTCCGGGCTGGACCCGGTCTTCTCGTGGGGCGGCCGCCTCTTCGACGCCGCGGACCTGCTGATGGAGCCCTTCCAGAGCACGGTGCTGGCCCTGCTGCCGGCCGCCCGCTTCGCGCCCCCGCTCGGCACGTCGGCCGACGGCGCGCTCGCCCTCGCCAGGGCCGCCGCCGCCGGATCCGTCCGGCCGCACCACCCCTACCTGTACGTCTTCGCCGCGGCGACCGCCGGCTGAGCCCTCTGACCGGCACGCCGTCGCGTTCGGGCGCGGCCGGCGCCCGACGGAGCGTCAGCTCCGGGCGTGCGCCGGGGGCAGGGGAAGGGGCAGCCCCGGCAAGCCGTCGATGCTGGTGGCGACGTGCTCCTTGCGGGAGAAATAGGCGTTGAGCGACTCGTCGTCCTCCCGGGCGAACCGCTTCGCGTGCAGGTCGCGGTCCTGCTCGTAGGACATGAGGGGAACCGCGAAGCCGCAGGTGTCGCGGATCAGCTCGGCGTGGACGACCACGATCGCGCGCAGCCCGTGCACACTGGTGTCGACCGCCGGGAAGCGGGCGATCAGCTCGGCCCACCGGGGGTCGTCCCTGAAGACGGGCTCGCCGCGCCCGTGCACCCGCACGATGGACGGGGGCCCCTGGAAGGCGCACCACATCACGGTGATCCGGCCGTTCTCGCGCAGGTGGGCGACGGTCTCCGCGTTGCTGCCCGCGAAGTCGAGGTAGGCCACCGTCAGCTCGTCGAGAACCGCCAGCGAACCGCTCACCCCCTTGGGGGAGAGGTTGATCGTGCCGTCGCCGGCGAGCGGCGCGGTCGCCGTGAAGAACACGGGCTGTGCCTCGATGAACGCCCGCAAACGGCCGGTGATGCCGTCGTATGTCTTGCCCACGGTTCGTCGTCTCCGTCCTCGTGTGAAGGAGCGGCGCGCGACAACGAGCCGCCAAGTGCCATTCTCGCCCACCGGTCGCCGCGGGCATCACCCGGACAGGCGCTTGAGCCGCTCCACGGCCTCACCGAACTCGCTGACCAGGTCGTAGACCACATGCCTGGCCGGTTTGACCTGGTCGAGCTGGCCCACGACCTGCCCGACGTAGTAGTTGACCAGGTCCACCGCCCCCGGCTCGCCCTTCTCCGCCGCCGCCGCGATGCGCGCCATGGCCCCCTCGGCCACCAGGAGCTGCAGCGGCATCCCCAGCGGGCCGGGGCTCTCCTGGCTGGAGTCCCACTCGTCGGTCCAGGCCGATCGGAGCTGCCTGGCCGGCTTGCCCGTACGGGACCTGGACCTGACCGTGTCCAGTGACGAGGCCGCCAGGAACTTGCGCTTGACCGCGGGCGGGGTCTCCGCCTCCTCCGTCGTGAGCCAGACCGAGCCGCACCACACGCCGTCCGCGCCGAGCGCCATGGCCGCGGCCATCTGACGCCCCGACGCGATCCCGCCCGCCGCCAGCACGGGCACCGGTGCCACCGCGTCCACGACCTGCGGCACCAGCACCATCGTGGAGATCTCGCCGGTGTGCCCGCCCGCCTCGGTGCCCTGCGCCACGATGAGGTCCGCGCCCGCCGCGACCTGCCTGCACGCGTGCTCGACCGTGCCGACCAGCGCGGCCACCGGCACGCCCGCCTTCCTGGCCCTGGCCACCATCTCGGGCGGCGGCGGCCCCAGAGCGCTGGCGATCAGCCCGATCCGGTGTTTGAGCGCGACGTCGATCAGCCCCGTCGCCCCCGCCGCCGTCACCCGCCGGCCGAACTCGTCGGCCACCGCCGTCATCGGCTGCGCGGCCGCGCCCACACCGTATTTGGACAGCAGGTGGGTGACGAAGTCGCGGTGCCGCCCGGGGATGAAGTCCATGAGGTGCGCGCGCTGGTCGAGCGCGGAGGCGTCGACCTTGCCCGGCACGAGCACGTCGACGCCGTACGGCCGGCCGCCCACCCGCTCGTCGATCCAGGTGAGCTCGGCGTCGAGCTGGTCGGGCGAGTACGCGATCGCGCCCAGCACCCCGAAGCCGCCCGCGTTCGTCACCGCGGCCACCACGTCGCGGCAGTGGCTGAACGCGAACAGGGGGAACTCGATGCCCAGACGCTCGCAGATGGCGGTTCGCATGATGTGACGCTAACCGTCAGAACGATGTTCGGTCCAGATCAGGATCCGCTGTCGGCCAGGACGGCGTCCGGCGCGTGCCAGCCTAACTCGGGCGTGTAACCGCGTACCCGCCTGGCCGGCACCCCGGCCACCACGCTGTGGTCGGGGAACTCGCCGCGCACCACCGCCCCGGCGGCCACCACGCACTGGCGGCCCAGCGTCGTGCCCGGCAGGACGATCGCGCCCGCGCCCAGCCACGACCCCGAGCCGATCGAGACCGGGCTGTTGCGCGGCCACTGCCTGCCGATCGGCACGTCGGGGTCGTCGTAGACGTGGTTCTGGTCGGTGATGTAGACGTACGGGCCGGTGAAGACGTCGTCGCCCACGTCGATCGACTGGTGGGCCACGATGTGCGTGCCCCGGCCGATCGAGCAGCCGCCGCCGATGCGCAGGATCGATCCCGGGCCGAGGTCCACGCCCGGGCCCATGCCGCAGGAGAGCGACACCCGCTCGCCGATCAGGGTGTGGTCGCCGATCTCGATCCACTGCTCGCCGAAGATCGCGCCAGGGGGGAACGCGATGCTTACCCCGTCACCGAGCCGGCGGAACCGGTGGCCCGCCGGGCTCGCCGGAGTGATCGCGCCTGCGCGGCGGATCGCCCGGTAGACACGGTGTATCAGCGAGCCCGTTGTCCGCCGTACGAGTGACATAGAGTTCAAAGTTACCCTCAGGTCATGCCGTTCGCCCATGTGAGGGGCGTTGTTTGATATCCTGAGAGCCCGTGGACACTTCGACCACACCTCGAGCCACGGGAGCCCCTTTGCGCAGCGCATCGCAAACCAAACATCTGTTCGTCACCGGCGGTGTCGCCTCCAGTCTCGGCAAGGGCCTCACGGCATCCAGCCTCGGTCGCCTGCTCAAAGGGCGCGGTCTCAGGGTCACCATGCAGAAGCTCGACCCCTACCTCAACGTCGACCCCGGCACGATGAACCCGTTCCAGCACGGCGAGGTCTTCGTCACCGACGACGGCGCGGAGACCGACCTCGACGTCGGCCACTACGAGCGGTTCCTCGACACCGACCTGCACGGCTCGGCCAACGTCACCACCGGGCAGGTCTACTCCAACGTCATCGCCAAGGAGCGGCGGGGTGAATACCTGGGCGACACCGTCCAGGTCATCCCGCACATCACCAACGAGATCAAAGACCGGATCAGGGGCATGGCCGGTCCTGAGGTGGACGTCGTCATCACCGAGGTCGGCGGCACGGTGGGCGACATCGAGTCGCTGCCGTTCCTGGAGGCCGTGCGACAGATCAGGCACGAGGTGGGGCGCGACAACGTCTTCTTCCTGCACGTCTCGCTGCTGCCGTACATCGGGCCCTCGGGAGAGCTCAAGACCAAGCCGACGCAGCACAGCGTGGCGGCGCTGCGCAGCATCGGCATCCAGCCGGACGCGATCGTGTTGCGCTCCGACCGGCCCGTGCAGACGGCGATCAAGCGCAAGATCAGCCTGATGTGCGACGTCGACGAGGACGCCGTCGTGTCCGCCGTCGACGCGGCCTCGATCTACGACATCCCCAAGGTGCTCCACTCCGAGGGCCTCGACGCGTACGTGGTGCGCCGGCTCGGCCTGCCGTTCCGTGACGTCGACTGGAAGGAGTGGGAGCAGCTCCTGCGCCGCGTGCACCGCCCGGCGAAGGAGGCCACTGTCGCCCTTGTAGGGAAATATATTGATTTGCCGGACGCGTACCTCTCGGTGACCGAGGCCCTGCGAGCCGGCGGGTTCGCCAACGACGCGCGGGTCAACATCCGGTGGGTCAAGAGCGACGACTGCGAGACCCCCGAGGGCGCCGCGCGCGAGCTCGACGGCGTCGACGGCGTGCTGATCCCCGGCGGGTTCGGCGTGCGCGGCATCGAGGGCAAGATCGGCGCCATCCGCCACGCCCGTGAGGGCAAGATCCCGCTGCTCGGCATCTGCCTCGGCATGCAGGGCATGGTCATCGAGGCCGCACGCAACATGGCGGGCATCGACGGCGCCAACTCCACCGAGTTCGACCCCGACACCAAGCACCCGGTCATCTCCACCATGGCCGACCAGGAGGACGTCGTCGCCGGCGAGCGCGACATGGGCGGCACCATGCGGCTCGGCAGCTACACCGCCAAGCTCACCGAGGGCACCCTCGCCCGGCAGCTCTACGGCGGCATGGCCAAGGCCGACGAGCGTCACCGCCACCGCTACGAAGTCAACAATGCCTACCGCGAGCAGCTGGAGAACGTCGGCCTGGTCTTCTCGGGTGTATCGCCCGACGGCCGCCTGGTCGAGTACACCGAGCTGCCCGCCGACATCCACCCGTTCTTCATCGGCACCCAGGCGCATCCGGAGTTCCGCTCCCGGCCCACCCGGTCCAACCCGATGTTCAAGGGCCTCATCGGCGCCGCCCTGGCCTACGCCGACGGCCGTGTGGGCGCGACGACGGTGGGCCAGTGAACTCCTACGGCGACGGTTCGCACCACCGGCGAGCGAGGGAAACGGTCGAGGACACGCCCGAGTCGTGGGACGTGCTCCAGACGAAGCAGCGGTTCGACGGACACATCATCAAGGTGGTCACCGACACCGTCAGGATGCCGCGCGACGAGGCGGCCGAGCGCGACTACGTGGTCCATCCCGGGGCCGTCGCCGTGCTCGCGCTCGACGACCAGGATCGCGTCCTGCTCATCAGGCAATACCGTCACCCCACCCGCCACCTGATGTGGGAGCTGCCCGCCGGCATCCGCGACGTGCCGGGCGAGCCGCTGGTCGACACGGCCGCGCGCGAACTCGCCGAGGAGGCGGGCTACCGCGCCGCCACCTGGCACACGCTCATCGACCTGCGCACCTCGCCCGGCATGAGCGACGAGCGCATCAGGGTGTTCCTGGCCCGCGACCTGACCAAGATCCCCGACGAGGAGAACGGCTTCGTGCACCGGCACGAAGAAATCGACATGCCGGTCAAATGGATCCCTCTGCCCGACGCGGTAGAAAAGGCGCTCATGGGAATGATCCACAATTCCCCGGCCGTGGCCGGTATCCTCGCCGCGTACGCGGCTTCGGTTGAGGGACTCGCCCTGTTGCGCCCCGCCGACGCCCCGGAGGCGTGACGGAAGGACCGATCGTGGAGGCCGTGCTCTCCAGCTACCTCGCCCATCTGGCGGTGGAGCAGGGCGTGGCTGCCAACACGCTCGCGTCCTACCGTCGTGACCTGCGCCGCTACTACGAGCACCTGCGGGCGCGCGGGCGCCTGGAGCTCCACGAGGTGGGCGAGGCCGACGTCCTGGCCTTCCTCGCCGCGCTGCGCGAGGGCGACGGGGAGCACCCGGCGCTCGTCGCCAGCTCCGCCGCCCGTGCCCTGTCGGCCGTGCGGGGGCTGCACCGTTTCGCTCTGCGCGAAGGCGTCACGGCCCACAACCCCGCCCATGAGGTACGCCCGCCGCGCCCGATGCGCAGGCTCCCGAAGGCCATCGCCGTCGACGAGGTCGAGCGGCTCATCGCCGCCTCAGGCCCCGACGGCGCGCCCCTCACGCTGCGCAACCGTGCCCTGCTGGAGGTCCTGTACGGCACGGGCGCCCGCATCTCGGAGGCCGTCGGGCTGGCCGTGGACGACCTCGAGGACGAGCAGGTGCGCCTGCGCGGCAAGGGCGGCCGCACCCGCGTCGTGCCGTTGGGACGCTATGCCCGCTCCGCCCTCGACGCCTACCTCGTCCGCGCCCGGCCCGGCCTGCTCGCCCACGGGCGCGGCACGCCGGCCGTCTTCCTGAACGCCAGGGGAGGCCGTCTGACCAGGCAGGGAGCGTGGGAGGTGCTCCACGCGGCCGCCGAACGAGCCGGGCTAAAAAAGATATCTCCCCATGTTCTCCGACATTCCTTCGCAACTCATCTCTTGGACGGCGGCGCGGACGTTAGGGTGGTCCAGGAATTGCTCGGCCACGCCTCGGTGACGACCACCCAGGTCTACACCCTGGTCACGGTCGACAAGCTCCGCGAGGTCTACGCCGCGGCGCATCCACGGGCCCGGCAGTGATCTATAGTCTTTGCGGTGTGCGGCACCCTCGGCGTGCCGCCTTGCCGCGTTAAGTGGTGACGCCATAGTGTCCGTCCGGACGGTCCGGTTCGGGATCGTCAGGGAGGTTCGAGCTGGTGACTGTGACGACCAAGGGTTCGACCCCGGGGACCCCCGACAACCCCTGGGGCGACACGAAGACCAACGCGCCTTCCAACGGCGTCAACCTCGGGCCCACGCAGCGGCCCAGACCCGTGTTCCCCGAGCCGGTGGTGCCCGACGTGCACGGCCCGGCGCGCGTGGTCGCGATGGTCAACCAGAAGGGCGGGGTCGGCAAGACCACGACCACCATCAACCTGGGCGCGGCCCTCGTCGAATACGGGCTCAAGGTGCTGCTGGTCGACTTCGACCCGCAGGGCGCGCTCTCCGTCGGCCTGGGCATCAACCCGCTCCAGCTCGACCTGACCGTCTACAACCTGCTGATGGAGCGCGGCGTCACCGCCGAGGACGTCCTGCTCGAGACCGGTGTCGAGGGGCTCGACCTGCTGCCGAGCAACATCGACCTGTCGGCCGCCGAAGTGCAGCTCGTCACCGAGGTCGCCCGCGAGCAGGTGCTCGGCCGCGTGATCAAGCCGCTGCTGCCGCACTACGACGTGTGCCTCATCGACTGCCAGCCGTCGCTCGGCCTGCTCACCATCAACGCGCTCACGTGCGCCCATGGCGTCATGGTGCCGCTGGAGTGCGAGTTTTTCGCGCTGCGCGGCGTGGCCCTGCTGATGGACACCATCTCCAAGGTCCAGGAGCGGCTCAACGAAGACCTCGAGATCGAGGGCCTGCTCGCCACCATGTACGACGCCCGCACCCTGCACGGCCGCGAGGTGCTGGCCCGCGTGGTCGACGCGTTCGGCGACAAGGTGTTCCACACCGTCATCAACCGCACGGTGCGCTTCCCCGACGCGACCGTCGCCGGCGAGCCGATCACCACGTTCGACCCTTCGTCCCTCGGCGCCAACGCCTACCGTGAGCTGGCGCGCGAAGTGCTCTCGCGCTGGCCCGCGCCTGCCACAATGGCCAGGTGACCGCCGAGCAGACCGAGCCCCAAGGGTTCCAGGTTCACCTGGACGTCTTCGAGGGTCCCTTCGATCTGCTTCTCGGCCTCATCGCCAAGCACAAGCTCGACATCACCGAGGTCTCGCTCTCCAAGGTCACCGACGAGTTCATCGCCTACATCCGCTCCCGCGGCCCCGAGTGGGACCTCGACCAGACCAGCCACTTCCTGCTGGTCGCGGCCACGCTGCTCGACCTCAAGGCGGCCCGGCTGTTGCCGTCGGGCGAGGTGGAGGACGAGGAGGACCTGGCCCTGCTGGAGGCCAGAGACCTGCTGTTCGCACGACTGCTGCAGTACAAAGCGTACAAAGAGGTCGCCAAGATTTTCGCCGGGCGGATGGCCGAGGAGTCCCTGCGCTTTCCCCGCACGGTGCCGCTCGAGCCGCAGTTCGCCGACCTGCTGCCCGAGCTCATCCTGGGCATCGGGCCCGAACAACTCGCCAAGATCGCTGCCGGGGCCTTCACGCCCAAGCTGCCGCCCACCGTCAACGTGGGGCACATCTACCAGCCGCTGGCGAGCGTCAAGGAGCAGGCGGCCATCCTGGTCATGCACCTGCGGCGCCTCCGGCGGGCCACCTTCAGGGCGCTGGTGGCCGACTGCGAGGGCACCTTCGAGGTCATCGCCCGCTTCCTGGCCGTGCTGGAGCTGTTCCGGGAGTCGGCGGTCACGTTCGAGCAGGTCGAGCCGCTGGGCGACCTGCACGTCACCTGGACGGGCGCCGACGACGGCGACGTCGCGGTGGGGGACGACTACGAAGAATCCGCGGAGAAACCATCCCATGACTGACAACCCACTGCCCAACCCCCGCAAGTCTCCCGACTCGGAGCCGCCGCTGCCCGCCTGGATGACCCTCCCCGGCTCCCTCATCCAGCCGGGCGCCCCGGAGGCGGAGACCTCCCCACGCGACGACCAGGCGCCGCCCCACGAGGACCCACCCCAGGACGACACGCCATCCCGTGCGGAGACGCCGGTCACGGACGACACGCTGGTCCGGGACGACACGCTGTCTTGTGCAGAGACGCCGGTTGCGGACGACATCCCCGCCGTGGGCGAGCCGGTGCTCCAGAGGGGCGGGCCCGTCCGTGGGGAGACGCCGCACCAGGACGATACGCCGTCCAGGGATGGGACGCCGCCGGATGAGGGCCTGGCACCGGACGACGAGCCGGTGCGGCAGGAGGAGCCGGCCGCGGGGGCTGACGGACCGGCCTTCGCCGCTGACGAGAAGGCCGAGGGCGACGGGCCGGTGACCGGCGCCTCCGGTCGCGACGAGGCGGCGGACGGCACGCCCACCACCCCGGCCACGGGAAACGGCGACCTGACACCCGGCGACGAGCCAGGCCAGGACGCCGCCGCCGGGCCCGCGGTGGGCGCCGAGGAGACCGAGCCGGGGGAGGGGCCGAGGCTCGAGGCGGCGCTTGAGGCTATCCTGCTTGTCGTTGACGAGCCGGTCGCCGAGGTGACGCTGGCTCAGGTGCTCGAACGGCCCACCCACGAGGTCGCCGTGGCGCTGCGTGGGCTGGCGGCGGAATACACCGCCGCCGGACGGGGTTTCGATTTGAGAGAAGTGGCGGGTGGTTGGCGTTTCTACACGCGTGCCGGCTGCGCGCCGCTGGTCGAAAGGTTCGTACGCGACGGCCAGCAGACGCGGCTCACCCAGGCCGCGCTCGAAACACTCGCGGTCGTGGCCTACCGGCAACCGGTGAGCCGTTCCCGCGTCGCCGCCGTACGCGGCGTCAACAGCGACGGTGTCATGCGCACACTCGTCGCCAGAGGGCTGGTCGAAGAGGCCGGCACCGACCCGGAGAGCCAAGCGGTGCTCTACCGGACAAGCTCATACTTCCTTGAACGTCTGGGACTACGGGATCTGAGCGAGCTCCCCGAGCTCGCGCCCTTCCTCCCCGACGACGTGGAAAACCTCGAGGAGACAACAAAGTGATCAACAGGCGCAGCACCCCGTCCGGTGATGGACGCGGTCGTGGACGCACGGGCGGCTCCGGCCGTGGTGGGCGTCCCGCCTTCCGCTCCGACGACGCCCGTGGCGACTCCCGGCGTGACGACTTCCGCGGTGGCACCGGCCGAAGAGACTCCAGAGGTGGGCCTCGGCGTGACGACTTCCGTGACGACTTCCGGGGCGACGACCGTGCCCGCGGCCGCGACTCCGTAGGCGACGCCCGCCCCTCCCGCGACTCCCTTCGCGCCGACCGGGGCGGCACCCGCGCCCGGTACGGCAGGCCCGCCGGGCGCGACGACGCCGGCGGCCGCTACTCGCGAGGAGCCGACCGCGACGACCGCTCCACACGCGGCGACCGCGGCGACCGCGGCGACCGCGGCGACCGCGGCGAGCGCGATGGCCGCGACGACCGTTACGGACGTGGTGAGCGTCCTCGTGGCGACCGGGACGGTTACCGTTCCGAGCGTCGCGACGAGCGCGGTGGCGGTTACGCGTCCGGGCGCGCTGGTGGTTACCGTTCCGAGCGCCGTGATGACCGCGCAGGCGGTCAGCGTTCCGAGCGCGGCGACAGGTTCGAGCGTGGTTACCGGTCTGAGCGGCGTGACGAGCGCGGTGGCGGTTACCGGTCCGAGCGGCGTGACGAGCGCGGAGGTTACGGGTCCGAGCGGCGTGACGAGCGTGGCGGAGGTTACCGGTCCGAGCGGCGTGACGAGCGCGGAGGTTACGGGTCCGAGCGACGTGACGAGCGTGGCGGAGGTTACCGGTCCGAGCGGCGTGACGAGCGTGGCGGAGGTTACCGGTCCGAGCGGCGTGACGAGCGTGGCGGAGGTTACCGGTCCGAGCGGCGTGACGAGCGCGGAGGTTACCGATCCGAACAGGGCGGCAGGGCCGACCGGGGTGGTTACGGGGGCGAGCGGCGTGAGGAGCGCGGCGGGTTCCGGGCCGACAGGAGCGGGCGTCGTGAGGCCGCTCCCCGGGACACCGAGTCCACCAGGTCCCGCTACGGCAGGCGGGACGGCGATGCCCGCACCGGGCGCGACGCCGGGCGTACCGGGCGCGACAACGGGCGTGCTCCCCGGCGGGACGACGTTCAGACGATCGGGGGCAGGCGCAGCGGCGGACGTGGCTACGGCAGCCCCCAGCACGACCGGGTGAAGGCGGCCCGCCAGCCCCTGCGCGACCGTGACTTCTACCCTGAGGGCTACTCCGACGAGCGCGACACCACCGAGGTCCCTGACGGCGTGCGGCTGCAGAAGGTGCTCGCCCAGGCGGGCGTCGCCAGCCGCAGGGCGTGCGAGGAGATGATCGGCGAGGGCCGGGTCACGGTGAACGGCCAGGTCGTACGGAGGTTCGGCGCCAAGGTCGATCCCGCGACGCAGGTCATCCACGTCGACGGGAAGCGCATCCCCACCGCCCCCGACCTCGTCTACTACGCTCTCAACAAGCCCATCGGCGTCGTCTCCACGATGGACGACCCGCAGGGTCGCCCGTGCCTGGCCGACTACGTCGAGGAGCTGGCGCCGAGGCTGTTTCACGTGGGCAGGCTCGACACCGAGACCGAGGGTCTGCTGCTGCTCACCAACGACGGCGAGCTGGCCAACAGGCTGACGCATCCGAGCTATGGGGTGCAGAAGAAATACTGGGCCAAGGTGCCCGGGCCGATCCCGCGCGACCTGGGCCGCAGGCTCAAGCAGGGCATCGAGCTGGAGGACGGCATCGTCAGGGCCGACAGCTTCACCGTCGTGCAGGAACACGGGCAGCAGGCGCTGGTCGAGGTCGTGCTGCACGAGGGCCGCAGGCACGTCGTACGGCGCATGCTGGAGGTGGCGGGCCACCGGGTGATCGACCTGGCCAGGATCGAATTCGGTCCGGTGAAGCTGGGCCGTACGAAGCCGGGCACCATCCGGGCGCTCAGCCTGAAGGAAGTCGGCGAGCTCTACGCTGCCGTGAAGCTGTAACCTGGCCGGACGAAGGAGCCCGTGCGATCCTCGCACGGGCTCGCCCGGTTAGGGGAAGGGGACCGACCACATGGTGCGCGCGATTCGTGGGGCGATCCAGGTGGACGCCGACGACCGTGGCTCGATCATCGAAGGGACGACCGAGCTGGTCAGCGCGATCATGGAGCGTAACGAGCTGACCCCCGATGACGTGATCAGCGTGCTGTTCACGGCCACGCCCGATCTGACGGCCGAGTTTCCCGCGCTCGCGGCGCGGAAGCTCGGTTTCCACGAGGTGCCGCTGATCTGCTGCACCGAGATCGCCGTGCCGGGTGGGCTGCCCCGCGTGGTGCGCCTCATGGCCCACGTGGAGACCGACCGCGCGAGGGCCGAGATCCAGCATGTTTACCTGCGTGGCGCGGTGGCACTGCGGCAGGACATCGCGCAGTGAGCGACCGGGCACCACATAACGAGATACTGGCTATCCCAATGGCCCGATAAATCAGGACACCAGATGGAACTTCGCACCGTGCTCGTCGTCGGCACCGGTCTCATCGGCACCTCCGCGGCGTTGGCGCTGCGCAAGCGCGGTGTGCGCGTGCTGCTCGCCGACCGCGATCAGGGAGCCGTACGGCTGGCACGGGAGCTCGGGGCGGGTGAGGAGTGGCGGCCCGGCGGCCCGCACCCCGCCCAGCCCGGCGACCCGGCGGCCGAGAAGCCAGGGCGGGGGCACGTGGGCCCCGCGGGCGAGGAGCCAGGGCCGCAGGACGGCCGGGCCACTGAGCAGGCCGACCTGGCGATCATCGCGGTGCCCCCCGCCCACGTGGCGACCGAGCTGCTCGAGCTGCAGCGCCTTCAGGCGGCCAGGTTCTACACCGACGTCGCCAGCGTCAAAGCCGAGCCCATCCACCGGGCCGCGCAGCTCGGCTGCGACCTGTCCGCCTACGTCGCCTCCCACCCGCTCGCCGGCCGCGAGAAGTCCGGCCCGGGGGCGGCCAGGGACGACCTTTTCCTGGGCCGGCCGTGGGCGCTGTGCCCCACGGCCGAGGCCGACCCCGAGGCGAAGGCGGCCGTGCTGCGCCTGATCGAGTTGTGCGGCGCCAACGCGGTCGAGGTCAGCGCCACCGACCACGACCGGGCTGTCGCCGTCGTCTCCCACGCGCCCCACGTCGCGGCCTCCGCCGTGGCCGCGCGCCTGGCCGACGCCACCGACGTCGCCCTCGGCCTGGCCGGGCAGGGCGTGCGCGACGTCACCCGGATCGCGGGCAGCGACCCCGGGCTCTGGCTCGGCATCCTGTCGGGCAACGCCTCCCCGGTCGCCGAGGTGCTGGAAGCCGTCGCGCACGACCTGGCCGACGCGGCGAGCGCGCTGCGGGCCCTGGCCGAGGGCGACGGCACCGCGACCGGCGAGATCACCCAGCTGCTCAAGCGGGGTGTCGTCGGCCACGATCGTATCCCCGGCAAGCACGGCGGCCCCGCCTCCTCCTACGCCGTCGTCCAGGTCGTCATCGGTGACCGTCCCGGCCAGCTGGCCCGGCTGTTCCAGGTGTGCGACGAGGTCGGCGTCAACGTCGAGGACGTGCGCCTGGAGCACGCCCCAGGGCTGCCGCTGGGCATCGCCGAGCTGTCGGTGCAGCCCGACGCGGCCGCCACGCTCTCCGAGGCCCTGCGCGAACGCGGCTGGCAGGTTCCCTAGCAGCCGATGTCACGTCCGAGCCTGCTCGATCCGTCTTCGGGGCGAATCGAGGAGGTAAGGAAGATGAGCAACATCCTGGTTCTGGGCGCGGGCTACACCGGCATCGCGGCGGCCGTCAGGGTCGCCGCCAAAACCCGCCGCGTGGGCGGCAGGGTCAGGCTGGTGAACGCCTCGCCCACCTTCACCGAGCGGCTCAGGCTGCACCAGACGGCGGCGGGGGAGTCGCTCGCCGTGCACCCGCTGGACGAGATCGTCGCGGGCACCGGCCTCGACGTCGTGCTGGGCCGGGTCGCCCGGCTCGACGCGGCACGCCACGAGGCGCACCTCGACGACGGGCGTGTGCTCGGCTACGACAAGCTGATCTACGCGCTCGGCGCCGTCGCAGACGCCTCGGTGCCCGGAGCCGACAGCCACGCCTACACTTTCTACGACCACGAGCAGGCCGTACGGCTCTGCGGGCATCTCGGCACGCTGCGCAGCGGCACGGTGGTCGTGGTGGGCGGCGGGCTGACCGGCATCGAATCGGCGGCGGAGTTCGCCGAGGCGCACCCGCGCCTGCACGTCGTCCTGCTGTCCAGGGGACGGCCCGGCTCCATGATGGGGGAGCGGGCCCGAGCCCACCTGGACGCGGCGCTGGAGCGGCTCTGCGTCGAGGTGCGCACCGGCGTGGAGGTCCACAAGGTCCTGCCGGACGCCGTCGAACTGGTCGGCGGAGAGCTGATTCACTCCGACGTGACACTCTGGACGGCCGGCACCCGGGGTCTGCCCCTGGTCGCCGGGTCCGGGCTGAGCGTGGACGCCCGTGACAGGATCGTGGTGGACTCGGCGCTCCGCTCGGTGTCACACCCTGACGTGTACGCCGTCGGCGACGCCGCCGCGGTCACCCAGAAGTTCGGGGTGCTGCACGGCACCTGCCAGGGCGGCATCCCCACCGGCCTGCACGCGGCCGACTCGCTGGCCGCCACCCTGCGAGGGAAAACCCCGAAACAGTTCAGGTTCGGATATATCCACCAGCCGGTCAGCCTGGGACGGAAGGACGCCGTCATCCAGTTCACCCGGCCGGACGACAGCCCCCGCCGGTGGTATCTGAAGGGACGGGCCGCCGTCGCCTACAAGGAGATGGTCAGCAGCAGCCCGCTGCCGACGTACCGGCTGCTCAAACGCGGGCTCGTGCCCGTCAGGGCGTTCGCGTTGAGCGCCGGGATCCCGTGAGATGAGGGCGGCGCGGCGGACGGGGCCTCCCAGTCCCCGTCCGCCGCGTCCCAGCGGGTCAGCGTTTGGTGACGGCCTCGCTCACGGCGTTCGGGCCGTCGTACTGGCGGTCGGGCATGGCCTCCAGGGCTTCGACGATGTCCTTGCTCGCGTTGTGGTCGCGCGCGGCCTTGATCAGATCGGCCTTGCCGGCTGGGTAGTCGACGCCACCCAGGTGTTTCTGCAGGTCGATCGGGTTAGGTGCGGTACTCATGAGCGCCTGCTGCCCCCGTTCGGTGAGACGTAACCGCACGCCTGTGCTCAGCCGCCGGCCCGTTCCAGCCGCCGTCGTGCCCGCTCCACGGCGCGCGGCAACCCCCGCCGCTCCGCCAGCGCCCCCGGAAGGCGCGGCACGGCCGTGCGCAGCCCCTCCCATCCGGCTGGTCCCGCCCGCAGGGCGTCGAGCGCCCGCCGCGCCACCACCGGCCACGGGCGGCGCAACACCGCGGTCAGCACGGCGTTCCGCAGGGCCAGCACCTGCCTGCCGCGCGGGTCCTTGGCCGGCGACGGATGGTGGTGGGCCACGACGTCGTCCACGTACGCCAGCCCCCACCCCTTCGCGGCCAGGTCGACCGCCAGGCGCTCCTCCTCCCCGAAGAAGAAGATCACGTCGTCGAAGCCGTCCGCCTCCAGGAACGCCTCCCTGCGCACCACCGCCCCGCACGCCAGGAACCCCAGCACACTCGGCCCCGGCAGATCCGGCTCCCTGCCGAGCGGCGAGCGACGCATCAGCTCCGACACCGGATCCAGCCGCTCCTCCGGGCCCACCAGCACGCGCGCGCCGAGAACGGCCAGCCGGGGATGGGCGTCCAGCACGTCGGCGGCCCGCTCCAGCGCGCCAGGCGCCCACCAGGAGTCGTCGTCGGCGAAGGCCACGTACGGTGTTCCGGCCATCCGCACGCCGAGGTTGCGGCCGGGAGCGCCGAGATTGGAACCCGGCTCGACCAGCAGGACGTCGGGGAAGTGGCGGCGCACGAACCAGGCCGTCCCGTCGGTGGAACCGTTGTCCACGAGGATCACCGGCCGCGGGTGCATCGGAAGGGATCGGGCCAGTGCCCGAAGCCTGTCCTTGCTGGCCACGACGACTGTGACGCGTGCTTCGTCTGTCACAAGAGGTCACTTACCGGGGCGGCGGCCGTTAGTCCTGCCGTGGGCGTTGACGGGCGGCCGGGGCAGGGGCGGAAACCAGCGTGACGACCAAGAGACGGTGGTGCCGGGGGTGGCGGTTACCGCGTACCAGGCCCGCTGCTTGGGTGGCGGCCACCCTCCACAAGCTCACTGTTTCGGGGTGCGTTGGGTGATGGCGTGTTCGACACCGTCGAGAATGGCGTGTAGGCCGAACTCCTGGATCGTGGTGGCCGAAGGGGCGGCCTGCGTGGTGGCGAGCAGCGGGAAACGGTCGGCGTTGAGCAGGAGCAGGTCGCGCATGATCGGGGCGGCGTTGCCGGCCGTCCAGGTCTGGGTGCCAGGGGTGGCGGCTGCGTGGGTGGCGCGGATGTGGTTGGACACCAGCATGATCGCGTCCAGGCGTTCGCGTTCGGTCAGGGGGGTGTCGGCCAGGGCGCTGAGGGCGCTCTCTGGCCACCCGGTCTCTCGTGGGCCCATCACGCGGTCGCCCGCGGTGATCGACGGCAGCCAGGGGCGGAGCCTCCAGGCGGCGGACAGCTGGCGGGCGTACTCTTCGAGCTTGGCCCGCCATCCGCAGACCCCGCTCAGGTCGGGGGCTGGGCCGACCGCGGCTTCGATCATGACGGCGATCAGTTCGGCCTTGTCGTTGACGTAGCGGTAAAGGGCCATCTTGGTGAAGCCGAGCTCGGCGGCGACTCGTTGCATGGAGACCGCCTCCAGTCCCTCGGCGTCGGCGACCTTCACGGCGGTGTCGGCGATCTGGGCGATGTCGAAGGCGGGCCTGGGGCCTCTGCTGGGCGGTTTCCGGAGGCCCCACAACAGCTCGGCCACTGCTTTCTGATCCTCGCTGGCCGGCATCGCCGCCCCTCCCTCTTGTCATGCCACCTAAACCGTATCTATCATACACAGTGTCCTATAGACACAGTTATCCTCCGGCCCCAGGACAGGAGGTGCTGCCGCGCCGACAGGGCGAGAGTTTCGCGATGAACAAGGTGGTGCCGGACGTGTCGATGTTCCTGGACGGAACGTCATCGGCTACTGAAAGGTAGAGGAAGCAACCATGGGAAAGTTGCGCGTTCACAACTTCACCGTCTCGCTGGACGGCTTCGGCACCGGAGAGGGTCAAGCTCCCGGCGCCCCGTTCGGTCACGCCGGTGAGCGCCTGCACGACTGGATGTTCGCCACCCGGTACTGGCATGAGATGGGCGGCGGCCGCGATGGGAGTGTCGGCGCCGACAACGCATTCGCTGCGATGCACGGTCGCGGCATCGGCGCCGAGATCATGGGCGCCGGCAAGTTCGGCCCGCCTGGCTGGCAGGACGACCTCGACTACAAGGGCGCGTGGGGCACCAACCCGCCATTCCACACGCCGGTCTTCGTGCTCACCCACCGGCCGCGGCCCTCGGTCGAGATGGAGGGCGGCACCACGTTCCACTTCCTTGACGCCTCGCCCGCGGAGGCGCTCGAGAAGGCCCGCAAAGCGGCCGACGGCCAGGACGTGCGCCTGGGCGGCGGGCCCTCCGTCATACGCGACTTCCTCGCCGAGGGGCTGGTCGATCACATGCACGTCGTCCAGGCCCCGATCCTGCTCGGCCGCGGCGTCCGGCTCTGGGACGGCCTGGAGTCGCTGGAGGAGGCGTACCACATCGAGGCGGTCTCCACGCCCTCTGGCGTCACTCACCTGACGTTCACCGCCAAGAGCCGGTGACCGCGAACGCAACCGAGCCGTATGTGAGTGGAGACCATGGACACCTTCATCAAAGACGTGGCGTCGTTGGTCAGCGGCATCGACGACGAGTACGCGATCACGAAGCAGATCGCGGCCAGTTGTCCGGTCTGCTGGCCAGCGACTACCGGCTTCCCCGAGAGTTCACCCGGCCGTCGGAGGAGCACCATGCCACGTACCCGCTGTACATCGCCCCCGACGACAGCTGGTCACTTGCGTCCGTCGTCTGGAACGTCGGTCAACGCACACCCGTGCACGGACACGAGACATGGGGTGTCGTCGGGATCTACTCGGGAGCCGAACGCGAGCTCCGCTACGTCAAGCCCGCGGCGTCCGAGCCGGGGAGAGCCCTGACGCCCGCCGGCGAGCAGGTGTGGGAACGCGGGCAGGTCACCGTGTGCTGTACGACCGACGACGACGTCCACGCCGTCACAGCCCTCGGCGACCAGCCCACCGTCGGGATCCACGTCTACGGAGGCAACATCGGCACCATCAGCCGGCGGTTGTACGATCCGGCCACTGGAGCAGTCCGGTGGTTCGTCTCTGGCTGGGACAGCCCGGCAGGCGAATGAGGGGAAACCCAAGCCCCGGCCCCGAGGGCGGCACCCGCAGCGGATAGCCGGGGCGTCCCGCCCGCATGTCAGACTCGCCGACGAGGGTCTCGACGTCGCCGCCCTTCTCGGACTCAAATTCCTGGACGGTGTCCGCGCAGGTGAGTGCACCGTCCGACAAGGTGTACGTTGGCGCGGAGCCTGAGGCGGGGTGCGTACGCGGGAGAGCCGGTCGCCACCGTGCACCTGCCGGCCAGGGTGCCGCTCGGCCGCCACGGAGGCTGGATCGCCGACCGAGCCGGAGGCTGTAGCCTCTTCAAGTCGGGTGGAACAACGTGAAGAGGGAGAGACCGTGACGGGTCTGGTCGTCGCCATGGACGGCCCTTCGGGGTCGGGCAAGTCGAGCGTCTCGCGCGGAGTGGCCCGCGCGCTGGGCCTGCGTTACCTCGACACCGGGGCGATGTACCGCGCGATGACGTGGTGGATGCTCCGGCAGGGCGTCGACCTGGCCGACCCCGGCGCGATCGCGGCCCGCTGCGGCGAGCCGCTGATCGTCTCCGGCACCGACCCCGACAGCCCGGCGATCCATGTCGACGAGGTCGACGTCGCGGGGCCGATCAGGGAGGCCGACGTCACCGGCTCCGTCTCCGTCGTCGCCGCCGTCCCCGAGGTGCGCGCCCGCCTGGTCGCGCGGCAGCGGGAGATCATCGGCGCCGGTGGCATCGTGGTCGAGGGCCGCGATATCGGCACGGTCGTCTGCCCCGGCGCCGCCGTCAAGATCTATCTGACGGCCAGCGCCGAGGCGCGTGCCCTGCGGCGCAGCGCGGAGCTGGCCGGCTCGACAGCCCGGGCGCAGCAGGAGGCCATGGCCAGGCGTGACACCCTCGACTCGACACGTAAGGCCGACCCACTCTCGATGGCGGATGGCGCCGTCGAGCTCGACACCACCGCGATGCGCCTCGACGAGGTCATCGCGGAGGT
Source organism: Nonomuraea diastatica (assembly GCF_004349015.1). NCBI lineage: Bacteria > Bacillati > Actinomycetota > Actinomycetes > Streptosporangiales > Streptosporangiaceae > Nonomuraea > Nonomuraea diastatica. The sequence continues at coordinate 4,331 of NZ_SMKP01000055.1, read as the reverse complement.
GCTGAGACTGGTCGCCGAGCAGACGGGCCCGGGCGGGCCCGGCGGCGACCGCATTCGCGAGCGCACCTGACGAGCAGGTGCGGTACTCACTAAGGACGAAACATCGTGTCAACGGGGGATTGGGTCGAGGCCGACCTCGACGATCTTGAGATCACCGAGCACGGCGACGCCGTGCCGCTGCCGGTCGTCGCCATCGTGGGGCGGCCGAACGTCGGCAAGTCCACGCTGGTCAACCGCATCATCGGCCGCCGCGAGGCGGTCGTCGAGGATGTGCCGGGCGTCACCCGCGACCGCGTCACCTACGAAGCCAACTGGCGCGGCCGCCGCTTCACCGTGGTCGACACCGGAGGATGGGACCCTGACGCGACCGGGATGAACCTGCGCATCGCCGAGCAGGCCCAGATCGCGGCGGAGCTGGCCGACGTGATCGTGTTCGTGGTCGACACCACCGTCGGCGCGACCGACGCCGACGAGACCGTGGGCTCGGTGCTGCGGCAGTCGGGCAAGCCGGTCATCCTGGCCGCCAACAAGGTCGACAACCAGCAGCTTGAGCTGGAGGCGGCCGCGCTGTGGTCGCTCGGGCTCGGCGAGCCCTATCCCGTCTCCGCCCTGCACGGCCGCTCCAGCGGCGACCTGCTCGACGTGGTGCTCGACGCGCTGCCGGAGACGCCCGAGGTGACGTTCGGGGCCGAGCGCGGGCCCGCCCGCGTCGCCCTTCTCGGCAAGCCCAACGTCGGCAAGTCCTCGTTGCTCAACAAGCTGGCGGGGGAGGAGCGGGTCCTGGTCGACCCGATGGCCGGCACCACCCGCGATCCGGTTGACGAGCTGGTCGAGCTGGGCGGGCGCACCTGGCGCTTCGTCGACACGGCCGGCATCCGGCGGCGTGACCGCGAGCTGCAGGGCGCCGACTTCTACGCCGCCATGCGCACGCGCGCGGCCCTGGAGCGCACTGAGGTGGCGATCGTGCTGATCGACGCCAGCCAGCCGCTCACCGAGCAGGATCTCCGCATCATCGGCCTGGTCATCGAGTCGGGGCGGGCGATGGTGGTCGCCTTCAACAAGTGGGACCTGGTCGACGAGGACCGCCGCTACTACCTGGAGAAGGAGATCGACCGGCAGCTCGTCCGCACTCCGTGGGCGCTGCGCGTCAACATCTCCGCCACGACGGGGCGGCACGTCGACCGGCTGGTCCCCGCGCTGGAGAAGGCGCTCGACTCGTGGTCCACGCGGGTGCCCACGGCCCGGCTCAACGCGTTCCTGACCGAGCTGGTGCAGCAGACGCCGCCGCCGGTGCGGGGCGGCAAGCAGCCGAAGATCCTCTTCGCCACGCAGGCGTCGGTGGAGCCGCCCAAGTTCGTGTTGTTCACCTCGGGCTGGCTGGAAGACACCTACCGCCGCTTCGTGGAGCGCCGCATCCGCGAGGAGTTCGGCTTCGCCGGGTCGCCGATCGAGGTCACGATGAAGATCCGGGAGAAGCGCTCGAAAAAGGACCGATAGCTCGCCTGGGGGCGGCAAAGGTTTTGCCGTCCCCCTCCGTGGGATCGTAGGATTTACCGCAAACGTCGACGGAGACGAGTAGCCGAGGTCCCGCACGGGCCGAGAGAGCCGCCGGCAGCTGTGAAGGCGGTCCCGTGCACCTCCGGCGAAGACACTCCCGAGTGCGGGGAGGAAATGCCCCGCCGCCTGACTTCCGTCATCGGGTCCTCGAGGCCGCCTCGACCAGGGGCGGCGAAAGTGCGGTGGCACCGGGAGCTCCCTTCTCCCCCGCACTCCCAAGGGATCATGCATTTCCTCGTGAGGAGCTGTGATGATCTCTCGTGTCATGTCGGCGGAGCTCGCTGAGCACGCCGGGCAACGAGTGACGATCGCCGGCTGGGTCCATCGCCGCCGGCAACTGAAGTCCGTGTCCTTCCTCGTCGTCAGAGACCGCACCGGCCTCGCCCAGGCGGTGACCGCGCGCGACCTGCCGGGCGAGGAGAGCGTCGTCGAAGTCACCGGCACCGTGACGGCCAGCCCGCAGGCCCCCGGAGGGTTCGAGCTGGTCGCGCCGGAGATCGAGGTGCTGGCGGAGCCGTGCACGGCTCCGCCGTTCGACCTCTACCGGCCGGAGCCGGGTGCGACGCTCCCGACGATCCTCGACCACGCCCCCGTCGCGCTGCGGCACCCCCGCCTCAGGGCGCCGCTGGAGATCGCGGCCGCAGGCGTGGCCGGGTTCCGCGAGACGCTCGACGGGCTCGGCTTTACCGAGATCCACACCCCGAAGATCGTCGGCTCGGCCACCGAGTCCGGCGCGAACGTCTTCGGCATCGACTACTTCGGCAGGCCCGCCTACCTGGCGCAGTCACCGCAGTTCTGCAAGCAGGCGATGGTCGGGGTGTTCGAGCGGGTCTACGAGGTCGGGCCCGTCTTCCGCGCCGAGCCGCACGACACCGTGCGCCACCTGGCCCAGTACACCAGCCTCGACGCCGAGCTCGGCTTCGTCCGCGACCACCGCGACGTGATGGCGGTGCTGCGCGAGGCGATGGCGGGCATGCTGGAGTCGGTACGCCGCCGTGCCGCCTCCGCCGCCGCCCTGCTCGGCGCCACGTTGCCCGAGGTGCCCGCCGAGATCCCGGCCATCCACTTCACCGAGGCGCAGCGGCTGACGTCCTCCGAGGAGCCCGACCTGTCACCCGCGCAGGAACGCCGGCTGTCGGAGTGGGCGCTGCGGGAACACGGGTCGGAGTTCCTCTTCGTCACCGGCTACCCGATGGCCAAACGGCCCTTCTACACCCACCCCGATCCCGCCAGGCCGGGCTACTCCAACGGGTTCGACCTGTTGTTCCGAGGGCTGGAGCTGGTCACGGGCGGGCAGCGGCTGCACGCGTACGCGGACTACGTCGCCGCGCTGGCCGCCCGGGGTGAGGGGACGGAGGCGTACGAAGGGTATCTGCAGGCATTCACGTACGGGATGCCGCCGCACGGAGGGTTCGCCCTGGGGCTTGAACGGTGGACGGCGCGGCTGACGGGCGCCGCCAACATCCGCCAGGTCACCGCCTTCCCCCGCGACCTGCACCGCCTCTCCCCGTAACCTTCCCGCCTGCCGTCCATCGCCCGGCACCCCTCAGCGGGTCCGGGCGATGGACGGCATGAGCAGCGCGACGCCCGCGCCGAGCACGCAGATGAACGCCGTGACGAGGAACATCTCGGTGTACTCGACGTGCAGCGCCGCCTGCACCTTCGCGGTGTAGTCGGCCAACTGCCGCTGGTAGGTCACGGCGTCCACACCGAACGGGAGCGGCGTGTCCAGGTGGGCGGTCAGCGACTGGAACCGGTAGAAACCCCACGCCGACACGGCCGCGATGCCGATCAGCATGCCCATCATCCTGGCCACCACGACCGCCGCCGAGGCGACGCCGTGCTGGGCCGCCGGGCTCACCCGCAGCACCGCCGACGAGACCGGCGCGATGACCAGCCCCAGACCCAGCCCGGCGACGACCAGGTGGAGGTCCATCAGCAGGCCCGCGCTCTCCAGGTCGAGCGGCCAGCGGCTCATCAGCCAGTAGCCGGCCGCCGCCAGCACCATGCCCGCCACCGCCACGGCCCGATCACCCGCCTTGCGCGCCAGGAGCCCGCCGAGCAGCGCGCCCACCGTCAGCGCGGCCAGGAACCTGGCCAGGATCAGCGACGCCCCCAACGCGTCGGCGCCGAGCAGCGTCTGGGCGGTGAACTGGACGAACACCATGGTCACGAGCAGCGAGGCCCCGGCCAGGAAACTCACCGCCAGGGTGGCGAGCAGCGGGCCCTTGCGGGTGCCGGACAGGTCGAGCAGGCGGACGGGGGAGCGGACCTCCCACCAGACGAAGAGCACGGCCACCAGCGCGCCGGCGGCGATCACGGGCAGGCCCCACGGGGGAAGCACTGCCTTGGCGGGGTCGGGGTTGTACAGGCCGACCACCAGCAGACCGAGCGCCAGCGCCAGCAGCCCGCCGCCGACCACGTCCACCCGCCCATCACCACCCGCGGGAACGAACCGCCCCCGGGGGATGTCCGCGGGACCGTCGCCCGCTTCGGCTCCTGCGGGGATGGATCGCCCTGCGGTGGTGCCCGCGGGACCGTTGCCCGTTTCGGTCGTGTGTGCGGGGAGCGATCGTCCTCCGGCCGTGCCCGCGGGGCGTTGTCCCGCTTCGGTGGCGTCCGCGGGGAGTTGTCCCGGTTTGGTGGCGTCCGCGGGGACGGTGGCCGTTCGGAGAGAACGTACGGGGCGGCCAGGGACCGTGAGGTGGACGGCGACGGCGGCGAGGGCGGCGAGGGGGAGGTTGATCCAGAAGATGGCGTGCCAGCCCCCCAGC